>JAOUGB010000632.1 GCA_029857875.1 Desulfobacteraceae bacterium
TTTATAATATTTTCATTAATGATAATGATTATTAATAATAATTTTTAGATTGTTCCTTGTCAAGTTAAAAACACATCTTATTATCTATTAAGGAGTTAATTTGCCAAAAGGCACTTTCTCATGTTTTGAACTAAAAAGCTTTGGCAACATCAATAAAAGGAAGTAGGCCGGAAAAGTTTTTTTATGGAACAATGGAATAGTGGAATAATGGAAGTTTGGTTTTAAAGGATATTATCCATTTTAATTTTATTATCGACACCAATTTTACCATTAATTCAACATTGTATTATCCCAGAACCCTTGGCCTAAACATGAAAATGTATCCGAAAGAATACAACCTTCGTGTCTTAACACATTGCAATCACAAGTTCCTTTTACAGACATGTCGCATCAGGGCGGGCCATTATTCCAATATTCCAGCATTCCATCATTCCAGTTGTGAGCGAAGCGCACTAAATTTTTAATGGTTCTAATGGCCTGTTATTATGATATTTAAATAAAGGCTCAATTTGATTCTATTTGTTGTTATAAGTTTAAGTATTCCTGCAATCGCCAGTGAAAATAAGGAGAAAATAATGGCTGAACATCAATCGAAACCAAACCGCCTCATCCATGAAAAAAGCCCGTATCTCCTTCAACATGCATACAATCCTGTGGACTGGTACCCCTGGGGAGACGAAGCGCTGGAAAAAGCACGTAAAGAAGATAAACCCATTCTTCTGTCCATCGGTTATTCCACCTGCCACTGGTGTCATGTTATGGAAGAGGAATCGTTTATGAATCCCGACATCGCTGAGTCGATGAATACCCATTTTGTCTGCATTAAACTGGATCGAGAAGAGCGGCCGGACCTTGATAAAATTTATATGACTGCTGTAACCGCCATAACCGGTTCCGGAGGATGGCCCTTGAATGTATTTTTAACACCGGATCTCAAGCCGTTTTTTGGCGGCACCTATTTCCCTCCGGTTCCAAAACAAGGTATGTTGGCCTGGCCGGATATTCTAAGACTCATCGCCATTGCCTGGAAGGATCCTTCCCAGCGGGACAAGTTTCAATCTTTCAGTTCGAATCTTCAAGATAGTATTGCCAATGCATTATCATGGACGTCAAAAGACAGCGTTATCAATCCAGATGTGATAGATAAGGCCCTGGGTGCCTTTTCCTCAAGATTCGACAAAGATCTTGGGGGGTTTAGCCCGGCACCCAAGTTTCCGTCTCCATCCATTCAGAATTTTTTATTTGCCCATTATTTTTACGCTAAAAATGGTGTCAAAAAAGACGATGCTGCTCTTTTGATGGGCACTGCGACGCTGCGTGCCATGGCAAACGGCGGCATTTATGATCAATTGGGCGGCGGGTTTCATCGCTATTCCACGGACGCCAAATGGCATATCCCCCATTTTGAAAAAATGCTGTATGACAATGCCCAGCTGTTAAAAAATTTTCTGGATGCTTTTTTAATTACCGGTGACAGGTTTTTTGAGAAAATTGCCAGGGAAACGGCAGATTATGTTCTGCGAGATATGACACACCTTGACGGCGGTTTTTATTCGGCTGAAGATGCAGACAGTCTTCCTTCTGGAAAGAATTTGGAGGATACAGACAAAAAGAAAGCTGAAGGTGCGTTCTATGTGTGGGAACAAAAAGAAATTAAAGATCTGTTGGGTGACGGTCCAGGAGAAATATTCTCATATCGCTATGGCGTAAAACCCGAAGGGAATGCGGAATTTGATCCTTTTAATGAATTTAGAGGAAAAAATATTCTATTCAATGCGCATTCCATTGATGAAGTTGCCAAAAAGTTCGATTTGTCAAAAGAAGATATCGAAACCTTGTTTATTCAGTCAAAATTAAAACTTCTGGCAGTACGCTCAAAAAGACATAGGCCACATCTTGACGACAAAGTTTTGACTTCGTGGAACGGACTGATGATATCCGCTCTTTCCAGATCATACCAGGTGTTGGGAGAAAAAAGATACCTCGAAGCAGCAAGAAATGCAGCGATATTTTTGAGGAATAACCTTTATGATGACAATACCAGCACATTGTTTAAAAGGTGGCGTCAGGGGGAAAGAAAAATCGCTGGTATGGCCGATGACTATGCTTTTCTAATCCAGGGCTTAATCGATCTTTATGAGGCCGATTTTGATCCAGGCTGGATCGAATGGGCACTTAAACTGATGGACGAGCAGATAAAGTTGTTTTACGATGCAGAAAACGGTGGTTTTTTTATGACCCGAAAGGGGCATGATAAAAAAATCGATCTGCGGATCAAGGAGGATACGGACAGTGTAATACCTTCAGCCGGATCGGTGGC
>JAOUGB010000634.1 GCA_029857875.1 Desulfobacteraceae bacterium
CCTGATTATCGTGCCTATCGGAGTGAAACGGAGATCCCGATCATTCGGGGTTGTAGTGAAGCGGAAATTTATCCGCCTCTGGAGGATCCCGCATAAGCGGGAAGGTTTAGCGGATGGGAGATTGTTTCTCAAGCCTGTCCTATCAATTGCCCTTTTCCAAGGTAGATGTTATTTTGATTAGGGTATCACCTTCAAACCTTAATATATATATGTAACAATCACTTCCATATGATCCTTCAATACAATATGTCCATTCCTCAAGTTTCAATGTTGTTGAAGATCTATTTGGACGTGTACGATAAACAGCATTATTCTCTCTCGTTTCTTGTCCTGTAATGGTTCCGTCACCCCGGGTTCTTTTTTTAGAACCTATTTCAACAATTGAAAGAGGCGAACCGCACTTTGCCAAAACGGTAGATGCAGGACTCCCGATACAGACCATTTTTCTCCCTCTTTCGCAACGCATACATGAAGTTTCAGCAAATGAACGACTTATGCCGAATAAACAAAAAGGGATAAAAACCCACAATAAGATTTTTATACTTTTCTTCATACTTGCCTCATTTATCGAAAGGTTATGTGTTCACGGTGTATGCCTCCCCGTTTCACTCCGGCGTCTACGTGTCCGGTCATTTCAATGACCAAGCAGTAATTTTCATGCAAGATTCAGGTATCTAATCAAAGTGTGATCGCGCTTTTTTTATGGCCTCGTTCAGGGACTTCCATGCCTTATCCGCACCTTCTTTAATGTCTTTCCACGCGTCTTCACTGGCCGTGTCAATTAGCTCCAGCTTCTGACCCATTTTTTCCCGCTTTTCTTGAAGGGTTTTCAATTGTTCTTCGAATTTCTTTTTTACTTCGACTTTGGCATGTTGGGCTTTGGCTTCCAGCTTATTCCGTTCGACGTTCCACTTGTAGTTTAAATCATCGAACTTGGTCTTCATCTTCTTTGAATAGGAATCTTTGGTTTCCATCTTCTCCTCCATAACATTATTCGACGACGATTTTTGAATAGTATCGTTTCAGGGTTTACCAGGGTCCAGGGATCAGGGGTCAGAGTTTAACCCAAAGGGTTCGAGGATTCAAGGGGTCAAGGGGTCGAGTAGTTGTTTTCTAATGATTTTATCAAGGCTTTGAGCATCCTCTCAACCTCTCTTATCCCTTCATTAAGCATCTCTAATTTTTAAGCATTTCACTTGAACCCTTGAATCCTTGACTCCTTGAATCCTGATGATCCTGATTTTTCTTTATTTAACCGGGGTCTAAAAACGAAATAGTCCTCTCGAAAATTTTCATGAAACGGGCTACCAGTTCCACATTACCGGATTATCATCCAATGGATCGGTGACCATTTTGCCGATGTCATCGATGGCCGCCAGATGTTCTTCAGACAAGCTAACATTTCCAGCCGCAGCATTTTGAACGGCCTGTTCGGCATTACGGGCACCGGCGATGGCACATGTTCCGGGTTGGGAAATGACCCAGGTCAGGGCCAGTTGCCCCAGAGTGATATGATTCGCCGTTGCAATAGGACGGAGTCTTTCCAATGCCTTCTGGACCCGCTTATAATTTTCCGGCTGAAACAGTTTGTTTCTGAAACGGTGGTCACCTTTGGCAAATGTATGGTCCGGGCCGAATTTTCCGGTCAAAAGCCCCTGGGCCATGGAAGAATACGCAAGCAAAGTGATATTGTTCTCAAGACAATACGGCATGGCATCTGTCTCAACCTTGCGCCAAAACAATGAATAGGACGGCTGGAGGCTGTCGATTCTTCCGCATGTTGCAGCGGTTTCCAGCTGCAATCGGGAGAAATTGGAAACACCGATGGCACGAATTTTACCCTGTGCTTTCAAGTCGGTCATGGCGCGCATGGTTTCTTCCAAAGGGACTTTTTTGGCACCAAAGGAACCCGGAGGCCAATGGATCTGATAGAGATCTATATAATCGGTGTTAAGATTTTTTAAAGATCCATGACAGGCTTCGATGACCTGATTGTATTGCAGATGACTTGAAAATACCTTGGTGGCGATCACGACCCTGTCACGCACATTCTGAAGGGCATTTCCGACGATTTTTTCCGAATGACCGTTGCCATAGACCTCAGCCGTATCGAATGTCGTGATACCCGCATCATATGCCGCTTTTATCGCAAGTGTTGATTCAGCATCATCAATGCCCACCCACATGTCCTTGCCGGCCTGCCAAGTCCCCATAATGATCGGGGATATTTTGATATCGGAAGCACCGAGAATGCGAAGTTTCATAATGACCTCCATGAAAGGGTTTAGAGACTGTCCGCCTCACCGCCCCGCAAGCGG
>JAOUGB010000056.1 GCA_029857875.1 Desulfobacteraceae bacterium
TATACTGGGTTATTCCCAATTTGATCATCTATATCGGACGGACAGGTACCGAAACAATAATGCGATATAAATGGATTTTTTTGGCTGTGGGCATTGTTTTTCTGGGCCTGTTCATATGGATAATCTATTTAAGGTATCTTTTAGCCAAAAAGACAATAGACCGTCAGGCTGAAATCGACAAATATCGCCTCCAGTTGGAATACAACAAGATCGATGATCGTCCTCCTCAATTGACATACGAACAGGAAGATACATCTGACAGTACCCTTTGATTCCTGCTCATCCTATCGTCTTTTAAGTCATTTCCATTTATTTTGAAGGGATTTCTATCTAAAATCGTTCCAAAATCTCTTTTGCCTTGACATTTGGTTTTTCCTTTGAGATGAGAATATTTGATTGTTTTTTAGTATAGGTATGTTGTTTTTGCGGGTCGATTTCGCTCTAAAGGACCTTTCCCTTTTGCTGGCGTGACGACCTGAAGCTTGGGTCAAAATTGAAAGGATTTAGAAGGAGGTCAGAGTTATGGCAGATGGGATCGTAAAGTGGTTTAGTGACAAAAAGGGATTTGGATTCATAGAGCAGGAAGACGGAACAGACATTTTTGTCCATTATTCGTCCATCACTATGGATGGATTCAAAACCCTTGCCGAAGGTGAAAGAGTAACGTTTGACGTAGAAGAGAGCGATCGGGGACCCGCAGCCAAGAACGTCAGAAAAGCTTAATTATTTCAAAAACCATGGTATTAAAGGCATCTCATTGAAACAAAAATGAGATGCCTTTTTCATTTTTTCTCAATCTTACTTCTAAATTGAGCGATTGTCGAGGCTTGCCCGCCTCTGGCGAGGTTACCACAGATACAAGGAAGATGTCGTTCCGCTATAGTCAACTATGCGGGACGGCATCTGACGCAGTAGGTGCGGTAATCCTCCTGAGGCGGATAAAGATCGGCAATCCCGAAGGGTTTCAAATTTTAAAAATAAGTGTCAAGATAATTCATTAAAAATAAAAAAAATTCGATCCCCTTTTAAAATTTGAAACGCTCAGTTTAGGTTACTGATAATTTTGCTAATTTCTTCCTCTATGAAGGATAGGATAGTTCTGGCTTTTTCAGTTGAAATTGTTTCGATATCAGCTGAAAGTCTCTCAATGTCTTCTTCATCGATCCCGGTGGTCATGTTTACCAAAAAAGAGTCGACTTCGCCATCATCAAGTAAGAATCCGCAGGCGCCGACTGCCCCCAAAAACTCATCTTTCTTAAAAATTGGAACAATGATCTTGACCAGTCCTGCATCACATTCTTCCACCAGACTCTCTTGGGTTTGTTTTGCCTGAGCTGAAAGGTTCATGTGCGCAACTGCACAGATATAGCTCTGCCCTTTATCGGTGGCCTTTATGGCAGGACATAGCCTGTTTGCCCAATTTTTATAATCGGTAATTCTGATGCCGTTGATATTAAAAATATTGGCATCAAGGCCGGATATGCGGGTGATTTCCTTTTCGAGTTCCTTCCATTTTTCAAAAGGTAAAAGGTCGGTCAGTTCCATGATTAATGAGTTCCCTTCTTAAGTAATTAGAAGATGAGAAGGTTAGAAAGTGAGAAGTTTGGAAATCAAGAAAATGTGCCGACCTTCTGATCTTCTTACTTTCTTATTTTTCAAAATATTTGTGTTTATTCGTGTTCATCCGTGGTTTCCTTTATCCCTGGTCGCCTCTGGCGCCGCCGAAGGCGGGTAAACCTCTTTCCTCTTTTCTCTTTCCTATTTCCGGCTTATGCTGAAGCCAGTTTTCAAGTCGAGTGAGCCCCTCTTCTATCGAAATTTTAGGTTTGTATCCCAGATCTTTTTTTACCGCGCTGATATCGAACCAGTGGGCTGTTGAAAGTTCATCGGCTAAAAAACGTGTCATCCGGGGTTCACCGCTGATCATAAACATTTTATAGAAAATTTCCAGGATAGCGCCAATCATCCATGCTGTGTTGCGGGATATCGAACGCTGAACAGGCGCCAGCCCGGCTGCTTTTAAAATATTGTTGACCATCTCCCATAAAGGGACGGGATCGTCCTGACTGATAAAATAAACCCTGCCGGAAAGATTATGGTTTTGTTCCAATCTGTCAGCAGCCTGAATATGAGCGTCGGCGGCATTGTCGATGTAGATGGTGTCCACCAGATTTCTGCCGTTTCCCACCTTAACCAGGCGATTCGCCCTTTCAATAATTCTCGGCACCAAGTGATTGTCCTGTGGACCCCATATCAAGTGGGGCCTCAAAGTAATGGTCTTCAACCCCTCATCACCGGCCGATATCACAGATTGTTCAGCCATGGCCTTTGTTTTCGGATAATGGGCATGAAACTTTTCAGGATAGGGAACAGACTCGTCAACACCTTCCATATCAGCACCGTCAAAAACAACACTGGGGGAACTGGTATACACAAGCCGTGAAACATTATGCTGTTTACAGGCGGCGATCACGTTCTGAGTCCCGATGACATTGGTTCGGTAATACGTTACATAATCTCCCCATACGCCGGGTTTTGCCGCAACGTGAAATACGAGATCTACTTCCCGGCATGCCTGTTCGACAGCGGTTGCATCGCTGATGTCTCCCTGGATCTGTTCAACCCCCATTGCCGCAAGTTCCGGATAAAAGCGCCGTGAAAAGCTGATGACACGGTCGCCTCTTTCCACCAGTTGTCTGACAATGGCGCCTCCCAAAAATCCGCCGCCGCCAGTGACCAGAACCTGATCGGAAGACTTGGCTTTTACGGATTCATTATTTTTCATTTAACTTGATTTCTTTTCAGCCCATAAGGCCAGTTTTTCACGGAAAATTTTTGAGTTGTGTCTAATGTCCACGGGAAAAGACTTGTGAAACAATATGGTTTTGATGCCTTTTGTCAATTCATTCTGATCGGCAAGCTCAAGAAGCTCATTTTTTATCGCCTTTTTGTTTAAGCGACGGCGACTTCGTTTCAGTTCGATGCATATGACCGGTTTTTGTTGGTTGCGCGGGCCGATTCCCACAAGGGCACTTCGAAACACTTGTGGATGATTGTTGAAGATGGCTTCACAAGGTATGGTGAAAAGGATATTCTCTTTAGTCACCACACGATGGCTTTTTCGGCCGCAGAACCATATCCTCCCCTTTGAATCCTTCCATCCCACGTCTCCCATCCGATGCCAAAAGGAATCTTTGTCTTCGATCTTGGCCACTGCGTCGGCTTCAGGCTTTTCAAAGTATTCCCGGGTCACGAGATCACCGGCTACCGCTATCTCACCCATCTCACCATCTTCGACCAGAATATCGTCCGACCATTTTTGGATAGGATCATCACTGATTTTTATGATGCGTATCTTTAGATTATTGATGGGTCGCCCGATGCATATCCCGTAACCTTTTTCGCTAAATTTTCGGGTTTCAGTAAGGATTTCATTACTGGTGATGGATATAATGGGAACCGCTTCGGTAGCTCCGTAAGGTGTATGAATCCGGGCATTTTCACCCAGCAAGGACGCAAACTTTTCGACAATCGATGGGGATACCGGTGCGCCGGCGGAAATGACCCGTTTCAGGGACGGCAGTATAATGTTTCTCTTTTTTCCGTATTCACCCACGCGATTCAACAGAGCGGGAGAAGCAAACATGCTGGTAACGCCCTGGTCCAGAATGGCCTCGATAATCTTTTTCGGATTTACACGGGCGGGTTTGGTGGGGTCCATGTCCGGAATGACGGAGGTAATCCCCAAAGGCGGCCAAAACAACGCAAAAAGCGGAAATGTGGAAAGATCGATTTCCTCCATGGACAGCCCCAGATGGGTTTTTATGTGACGCAGCTGTGCGTCGAAGTTTCCGTGAGTGTATACTGCGCCCTTGGCGGGACCTGTGCTGCCGGTTGTAAACAATATGGCGGCGGTATCGTTTTCCCGGGTCTTGGCTGTCGGGTAGGGTTTCCATGGCACCTGACGGATCTGATTCAGGGTAAAACCTCTCCAGAACCAGCGCCTGCCCACCGTTACCCATACCCGGACGGTTTTGAAAAATCTGGGATAAAAAGTTCGAATCACATGGGCCGGGGGAATTCCGATAAACGCTTCCGGCCGGCCTTCTTTGAAGCATTCGACCATTCGGCGAATCCCCATTCCCGGATCCACGACCACCGGAACAGCCCCGGTTTTAAACAGGGCGAAAATAACCATAAAGAATTCCAAGCCGGGTTTTACCATTAGAATGGTTCGGGTTCCGCGGGTGATTCCGGCGTTTTCCATCCCGTGCGCCAGACAATCGGATTCCCGATCCAGCTGCAAAAACGTCAAATGAGAATACATCACCCGGCCGGAGCTGTCTCGGCCGGCCGGATAAACAACCGCCCGTTTGTACGGTGCAATTTTGGCCACTCTTTTCAGGTAGAACGCGATATTTACGACATGACGCTCTTTTTCATGATTGCCTGGGCTCATCGGCTCGAATCAATTCCAAATCTAAAACTTTGATAATCTATTAAGATTGTAAATGCAGGATTCAGGCGCTAAACTACAATAACTATCAACGGTTGTAAAGATGCTTTATTATCATGACTCGTAATCATCTTCTGTCCTTATTCTGTCCGGCTTTAAATTGCACGATACCGTACTTAAGCTTATCTGTCTTCCATCGCATCGCGGACCTTTCGTGCGAAATCATTCATACTGAAAGGTTTCCGGACAAAATTTACCTCTTCCTTCAACACGCCCTGACGGACAATGATATTTTCTGTGTACCCGGACATGAAAAGAACTTTAATTCCA
Source organism: Desulfobacteraceae bacterium (assembly GCA_029857875.1). Taxonomy (GTDB): domain Bacteria; phylum Desulfobacterota; class Desulfobacteria; order Desulfobacterales; family UBA11574; genus UBA11574. The sequence continues at coordinate 4,787 of JAOUGB010000056.1, forward strand.
GCTTGTCAGCCGTTTCGATGCGAAAGGAAAAATTACCTCTCACAGCTTTCCGAACAGTCTCAATTATTCTGCTAATACGATTTATTTTTAATTCTTCAGTCATATCTACTGCCAACACCGTGCCTCACAGGCCGCGAGTTACGAGCGGTCCTTTGTGCCGCCGCATGTTAGATACGTTTTTTCAACTGGTTAGCAACCGATTGATTCAGTGATTTTTGGGCATCTATAAGCATTTTGTATTTCGATTCAATTTTTTCCAAATTTTTCGACAAAACTGCCTTCAATAAATCTCCCTCCATTTCAGCAACCTCGATTCTTTCATAATAGTCCATAGTCTCTTTGAGGTGGGCGATAACGATCTTGCCTGTCAGGATTGGGTGGTTGTTCGTTACATTTGCATCCTCAAATCTTGTTCCATGTTCAAGCTCAACTTCTAAACCTTTTCGGAAAGCCTCGAGGGGAATATTCATTCCTTGGGTATTCACGATATTGAGGATCTTGGATGCTTCTTCTCCTGAAACAGTTGGATCCGTTATGTCGGACCAGTCACGCAAGCCAATTTTGTCGCAGACTCGTTTTACTTCATCAACAGTTATATACTCCGGCAATTTCATGATTTTCTCCTTTTCTAATTGATCTAACCAGTTAGTAGATAGTTTTCAATATAACTTTCAGGAATCAAAATCCTTTATGGCAGGGCGCTGGTTAAAAGAGGCGTGTCTCTGCCGACCCATTTCCATTGCAGATAAAAGTAAGGTTGTTTATTGTGAGTATTTATCATGATTTCTATCATTTATATTAAATCATGTCAATAATGAAGAAAAACGTATCAGGGAAACTGATGGAAAATAAAATAGAGGTTTGATTTGGGCAACAGGCCGTCAAGATGTTAGCCCGCTTCTTGACTCCGCACCTCTCTGGTTTTGAAACGCAACAATATTATGAGAAATTCTAAAACTTGCATTCACAAGATTATTAATGTAAAAAACAAATTGATGTTGGAATAGTGTTTACAAATTTTCAATGACATGAGACCGGTGAAAAATGCAGCATACTACCGTTACCGTTACCGTGGAAACCGAAATAAGTGCTCGTATTGAAGGCGCCCGGCAGCTCGGCGTTCAGCCCGACGATGTCAACGTCGTACCGGTCGATGAAAAAACTTATGCTGTTTCGATAAAGAATATGCCCGGCCAATTCGACATTGCTGTTTTGGAAGATAACATGGGTGCCACCATCAGGACAATAACGCCGCCTTTGGGCAAAGGCAAGCCGGTAACAGTTGAAGACATTGAACACGCCCTCGCCGATCTCAAAATTGTTTTCGGCATCAATAAGGAAGTCATCAAAAATATTGTTTCCGAAGTTATAAATACCGGCACTCCGCGTAACAATATGCAGGTTGCAGTCGGCGAGCCTGTCCAAAGCGGCCAGGACGGCCGAATCGATCTGAAAATCGGACAGGATGCCGTCAATAAAGATCCTAATGCCAATATGATGGTCAAACCGGATCAGATCATCGCCATTCGAATTCCCCCCACAAAAGGAACGCCGGGCAGAAACATTTTCGGTGAAGAAGTTCCTGCAAGGAAGGGCAATGAGGTCGTTTTTGCTTCTGGAGACAATGTTACCGTCACCAAGGACGGCAATACACTTACGGCTGCCATATATGGTACGGCTCGATTAACCCCGAAGAAAGTGTCGATAGAAAATCCGGTCAAGGTCGACAAATCCGGGATGTGGGCTAAAATGCCCATATTCCCTACACTTGCCGACAACAGCAAGCTTACATATAAAGATGTATGTACGGCGCTGGAACAGGCAGGCGTAATCAGCGGTATTAAAGAAGATTCGGTTATAAAGGCCATCGAGGCGGACGAACCGCTTCTGGACCTCATGGTCGCCGAGGCTGTTCCGGCCAAAGACGGTGTTAACGCCCGGATAGAATTCAAATTTCGTCTTAATGGCGATGATCCCGAAACCGTCGATGCTGCAAGACAAGACGGCAGAGTGCCTGAATCATCCGTAATCAAGGAGATGTTTTCAGCCGGCGATGTGCTTGCCATAAAAACTTTGCCGGAAAAACCTTTGCATGGCATCACCATAACCGGAAAACCCCTGACCGGTGCCGAACCCAAGGACAAACAGATAACTCCCGGCACAAACGTTACTGTTCTCGATGACGGCGTGACCTTTGTCGTTGCCGAGGGCATATTGGCAGGCTATGCAGATTACATCAATGGTCAATTGTCTGTCAACGAGCCGTTGATTGTGTCTGAGGATAACTTAAAAGTCTTTCTGTCTGTTCATCCTCCGTCGGAGTCGGGCAGAATGCTTACTATAGAGTTGGTTGAAAAATTACTCGCCGACCGCGGAATAGTCCAGGGTATCGATGGCAACGCCATTGAACAGGCGCTGAACGAGGCTGCCTCAAAAAACATGCCGATTCATGATGTGGTGATTGCAGAGGGAAGAGTAGCCCAGCGAGGAGAGGACGCGAAAATCGAACTTAAATTTCAATCGGAGAAGATTGCGGGAACCATTGATGAGCACTCCGGAATCATTAATTATAAAGAACGCAAATCCATACAAAGCGTCAAGGCGGAGATGCTGCTGGCAGTCAAGATCCCGCCGACACCTGGGATAGAGGGGGTTGACGTATTTGGCAATATCACCCCTGCCAAACCCGGTAGTCAAAAAGACCTCAAGCTGGCGGGCAACGTTAAGGTTTCAGACGATGGACTTAGTTTTACATCCGAAATCGACGGCATCGTGTTTCTCACACCGGAAAACAAAATATGGATTTCCAAACAGTACGAAGTGCCCGGTGATGTGGATTATTCGATTGGCAACCTGTCAATGGAAGGGGCGCTGGATATCAAAGGTTGGGTTCGTTCGGGATTCGAAGTACGCGCCAGCGATGACATAAAAATCGGAGGCGGTGTTGAAGACGCTATTGTTGAAGCAGGTAGCGACATCTACATAAACGGCGGGATCATTGGTTCGGCTGAAGGAAGAGTTCAAGCCGGCGGAAATATCACGGCCCGTTTTTTTGAAGGTGCCCGGGTCCATGCCGATGGCGACATATTTGTCCATGATGACATATTGCGCAGCACTGTATCAGCCAATGGCAGCATCATCGTAACCAAAGGAAAAGGTCGTATAAGGGGCGGTTCAGTTGAGGCTACCAAGGGTGTGGAAGTTAACGAAATTGGATCCGATGCCGGAATCAAAACATCTGTGAGCGTCGGAACGGATTCAAAAACTCGGAAGCTTTTGGCTGAAGCTAAAAAACAGATAGAGGATTTTAAGCGAAAAAAGGCTAAGACGGATAAGGTTTTAACCCGATTCGTTAATAAATATAAAAACAAAACACTTCCCCAAGAAATAATCCGCAGACTTGAAAAACTGGTTAAATTTAGGCGTGAAATCGTGCGTAAAGAAACCATGATGGTCAAATACAGGCAAAAACTGGTACAAGAAATCTCTGAAACAGAGACGGAACCTGTGGAAGTGAAGGTTAATAAGGCCGTATATTGCGGCACTACCATAATGATAAGCGGTTACGTCTATCATGTCAAAGAAGATATCAGAGGAAAAGCCCTGTTTGTTCTGAATGAAGAACAACAGGCTGTGGAGCTTTCAACATAACTTTAACCTCAATCGAGATTTATCTATTTAGATTTAAGGTATATAGTGTTTTATATGGAGGGCAAAGAGATATGGATGTAAATAGAATCAGAGTCAAAGATCTTATGAAAGCTGATGCCAAGACGGTCCATAAAGATGTTACGCTGTTGACGGCCATTAAAATGATGCGCGATTTTGGCGTATCGAGTCTTATCATTGAACCTGAAAGTGACGGGGATGCATTCGGCATTATTACTCGCAAGGATGTCGTTGAAGCGATTGTCATGGATCCAGCCGGAGGGACATCACTCCTAGTCAATGATGTGATGACCAAGCCTGCTATTACTGTTAATAGCGGCTTGTCGATTTCAAACTGTCATCAGATGATGCGAATGGTGGGTGTAAGAAGGTTGCCCGTGGTCGACGGAAGCAAATTGATCGGTATTCTCAGTAACGCCAACATCTTCGCAAAACTGGTGGAAGACATCTCCTGAAATTCCGTACGGCATGAGGGAGTCACGTAAAAGCTTATGGATTTCGATCAGCGAAAACTATATATGTTATGGCATCGCGGGAATTAATACAAAAGCTTACCGGGATCCGGTCAACCTGTAGCTGGGACCTCATTCCTTATTGAGTTTATCAGGCGGCACCAAGAATTTGATCTACTATTTTCATCAGTTCCTCCAACTCGTATGGTTTGGCCATAGCACCAGAGAAACCGTACTTCTTATAATTTGCCATTCCTGGATCATTAGAATACCCACTGGAAACCAAAACCTTTGCCTCCGGGTTTATCGCGAGGATTTCTTTCACAGCCTCCTTGCCCCCCATGCCGCCTGAAAAAGCGTTGAGCTTTTTCAGACGGTCTTGAGCGGCTTGTTGGGCGAAATTTGATATAATCATAGTTAGTTATGTTGAAAATCGATGATTAGAAGCTACGGCCACCCTTTGGTCCTCATCTGCCACGACCTCGTCCTCCTCTGTCACCATCTTGTCCTCCTCGGCCACCACCTTGTCCTCCTCGGCCACCGCCGTATCCTCCTCGGCCACCACCTTGTCCTCCTCGGCCACCACCTTGTCCTCCTCGGCCACCACCTTGTCCTCCTCGACCACCGCCGCCTCC
>JAOUGB010000636.1 GCA_029857875.1 Desulfobacteraceae bacterium
TATCGTCGGGTCTTCTTCAAAAATATGCTGGGTGCCGTTTCCGTGATGTACATCCCAGTCTATGATCAATACTCGGTCTATTGCATGCTCTTTTTGAATATACTTTGCCGCAATGGCTACGTTATTGAAGTAGCAGAATCCCATGGCCCGTGATCGTTCCGCGTGATGTCCGGGAGGCCTTACCGCACAGAAACAGTTTTTTACCTGACCTTTTATGACGTTGTCGACTCCTTTTAACACTCCGCCAACAGCATAACGTGCAACTTCAAAAGTGGCCGGGCTCAAAGGGCAATCCGGGGTGTTTATAAAGGGAAAAGCGTTGCCCACATCTCTTTCAAATTTTTCGATATAGTTCGGTTCATGACAGAACTCTAATATACTCCGTTTAACAGGTTCAGGTTCAATATGAAGAAGCTTTTCCAAGAGCCCTGTGATACGAATGAACTCGATAATGGCGGTGAGTCTTTTTGCCGTTTCCGGATGATAAGGTCCTGTGTCGTGATTTAAATATATGTCATCGTAAACCAAACCTGTTTTGGCCATTTGGATTCTATTCCTCCGGTTAATCTCAAACCAGAATTGTAATTGTTAGCGGATTGTATTATTCATATTACAACGAGACGACCTGAAGCGATTTTGATCATCATAATGTGCATATCAGGCAGAATAAGCTGCATAATACATTCTGATGAAACTTGCATGGCTTTCAAAGGCGATTTCAGGCAATTCATTATAATGAAAGTAAGCCGTATCATTTGCGTCATCGCCGGCGATAAGGTTGCCGGAATAGCTTTTAACCAGATAGCCCACCATAAGTACGGTATGGTATAGGGCGCTGGGGTTGGTTGAGACACCAAGGAGCATATCGATTCTACCGGCCAGTCCGGTTTCTTCCTTGAGTTCTCGTAAGGCTGCCTTTTCAGGTGTTTCACCCAGCTCCATAAATCCACCAGGAAGACACCAGAATCCTTTTTTGGGCTCTACGCTGCGCTTGACAAGCAACACCCGATCTTCAGTGTCCACAACAACCATGCATGTGGCCGGCAAGGGGTTTTCATAGATGGGCTCATTGCAGCGGCTGCAGTATCGGCGCAGAGCCCCTTCACAAAACTTTTCGACGAGTCCGGTTCCACAATATGGACAGTACCTTTTTCCCCTCATCATTAATCTTCGAAATTCCCTTTCGGGCCTTTATCTGAATCAATTGTCGCTGCTCGCTGGACAATCTTTTCGGAAGTCCATTCATCGGGGTTTTCAATTCGGCTTGCTTTTGGTCCTGGATCATAGGTTCCAGCCTCAAGGATGGCGTTAATGGCGAGAGATGCCGTGTCTTTGGCGTTGAAGACATTTACAAGCATGTTATAAACAAATTCTTCAACCCGTTTGATCATCCTTTCTCTGACGGTTTTAGGCTGTCCCATCAGCTTGTTTTCAAAGGGCAGGTTGAGTTTCTTATAATTTCCACCTTTTAGGCCTTTGGACTCTGCATAGGCGGCCATCTCTAACCACATTTCTTCGGTGACGCCCTGATCCTTAACTTTAATGAAGTTGCCATCCTTGTCGAGCATGGCATTGCCATAGTCATTAACCTCGACACCCCAGGAGATCATTTGCAGGGCTGTGGCCACATTTGCTTTGGTTGTCCTGGTTTTAGCCGCTATTTCCCTCAACCTGTCGGAACTGTTACCGGATGTGCCGTGCTGGGCACCTGAAATCTGATATTTTGCCAGAGCCTGGTGAATTTCAGCGGTCAAATCAACCTGTATCCCCTGATCGCTCGCCTCGATGCCGTGAGTTGTTCCATTGTTTAGAGCGATCCAATCCGGGAAAATATTATGGGCGTTGAGTCCTTTAATAAGAAACAAGGCTTCTTCTACGGTTGAGAGACCCTCTTTCCCTTTGATTTCACCCACCTCAGTTTCAAGCCCTGCCCATTTAGGTACAAAAGGGTTCAGCGCTAGGTTAGCCAGCAGGTTCTGATCATCGGGCAGATGGGATGCATCAATGGCAATGGAAGTCATTCCTGCTTCAAACAGTGTCGGGATCTCGATCTTGGCAGCATCGACATCCTGTTCTTTTTTGATACCATAATGGTCGGCGTGGATTGCCACAGGAACTGTAATGCCCAGTTCATTGCATATTGCATCGACTTGTCGGGCAATATTCCAGTAATTGACCGCACAATAAGCGCTGGCGCCACCTTCAGACCTGGCAATTTCTATGATGATGGCGGCATTCGCCCTTTGGGCGGCCTGGAGAGCGCCTCGAATAACAAAATTGTTACGGCCGTTGGCAGCCATA
>JAOUGB010000637.1 GCA_029857875.1 Desulfobacteraceae bacterium
TCAACAAGATACGATTGTTAACCTTTCTACAGCCTCGAAAGAGACCCAAACCGCAAGGGAGATTATCGCATCTGAACCGGATGTGAGAGAAGATAAGGTTGCTGAACTTAGAAAAAGGATAGAATCCGGCAACTACACTATCGACAACAAGGCTGTTGCTGATAAGATTGTAGATTCCTTTATAGACGAAATTTCCTAAATAATTTAAGCGGCTTTAAAGACAGGGGGCTTGTTTTATTAACCCCCTGTTTTTTTTATTTCAAGTCATATTTCGAATGGGTTTTATTGCGCTCACCACCTATTCACTCTAATAATCGTTAAGGACTTATATATGATAGGCTATCCCTTGGCTTTTTTAAAAACAAAAGGGTAAGGTGCAACGCCAGTAATATCCTTTGTTTCAAAGGGAAGCGTTTCATGGGACCCCAAGACTAAAATTCCACATGGCGCAAGACTCTCCAAGACGTTGCTGAAAGCTCTTTTTTTCAGTTGATCTTCATAATAGGTCAGAACATTATTCCGTAAAAAGATAATATCAAAATCTGATCCCGGGGGATCGGAAAGCAAATGATGGTTTGTCCATGTAATGCCCTTCTTGAGTGACGCCTTCACCTCAAACAGTTGCTTACTACCCTTTTGTTTGAAATATCTGGATCGGATCTCTTTCGTGACTTCTTTGAGACTGCTGGGAGGATAAATACCGGAGCGAGCACGGTCGAGGTAGATTGGATTGATGTCGGTGGCCAACACTTCAAGATCCGGAACATGTAAATAACTGTGGCCCAACAAATTCCAGATGATTTTAAAGCTGTATACCTCTTCACCGCATGCACAACCTGCGGACCAGAATTTAATTTTTTCTCTGTCAACATCCATAATTTCCGGCAAAATATTTTCTTTAAAACCTTGCCAAAATCCTCGATCTCGAAAAAAACGGCTGATGGAAACCGTCATAAGAAGTTCACATTGATGTCTGATTTCATCATTTTTGTCCAGTTCAGCCAGAAAAGACGCCATGTTGCTGCATTCTATAGATTTCATATACCGGTGTATCCGCTTTTTGACGCCCTTTCGCACTTTGCGATACCCTGTCCATGAAAATTCATATCGATTAAGCAGTTGACGAAATTCCTGATCATTCATAAGATAACTCTTATCTTATAAATCATATTGTGCAAGTATTTTCCCTCAAAGCTAATACTGATTGAAAAAAGGGAGATTTTTATATGAATGAAGAAAGACTCGCGTTTTTAAAGAAAGATTATGTTCAGGGCTTTCCAGCCGCCATCGGGTTCGAAGTCGATCGAGCGGAATACGGAATATTCGAAACGCGCCTGAATATTCGCTCAGATCACAGCCAACAGGACGGATTTGTACATGCCGGTGTCATTGCAACCATGGCCGACCATACCGCCGGATACGCCGCATACACAACCGTTTCTGAAGCGTTTCGTATCTTGACCATTGAATTCAAAATCAACTTTTTTAAACCCGCTGTTGGGAAATATATTATCTGCAGATCGAAGGTGGTCAATAATGGGAAAAAAATCAAAGTATCAGAGTCCGAACTATTTTCTCTAAATGAGAATCAGGAAAAACTCATTGCCAAAGCAATGGTCACCTTGATTGCTGTACCGTCTTCAAATTTAAAATGAAAAAGGGCGATCCTTTTGGATCGCCCTCTTGGAAGAGTTATGAAGATAGGTTAACACGCCACCAAAACCCTACCAAATTTCATAGTTTCCCATAATGCCGTTATTAACATCGGGAGTATCTTTATCATTTTTTATTGTTTTGAAGATGCCCGTTGAAAAGATGCACGTACACCCGAGAAACTTTTTTATTTGAAATTAAGATATAGCAAAAAGCGTGCAAAATGTTAATTTTAATTAAAAAAAGTTTGATATATCTTTGTTTTCAATAAGTTAGGAAATCAACCGACCCTCATAAACCTAATCAACTGATTCTCAAAAACCCATTGGATTGACAATATTTGACAATAAATGTGTCATTTTTTGACAGGTATAATCTGCTTTGCCAGCCAAAGGGTAGAAAGAGAATTAATGAGTTCCACTTCATATTCTGAAACAAGCGCTCTGGTTTCCAAGCGAATCCATTTTGGAAGGAAATTAAATTGCAAGAACCATTGTGTTCGGTTATAAGAAATTTTATGAAAAAAAAAGCCAAACCTCAGGCATTAATCGTTTTTGACATGGATGGCGTTATTGTCGATGTCTCCGGGTCATATAGAAATGCGGTCAGACAAACCGCCAGACTATTTTTCAAAGGTGCTGATTC
>JAOUGB010000638.1 GCA_029857875.1 Desulfobacteraceae bacterium
TTGGGAAGTCCTCTATTTCATAGAGTGTTCCCAGAATTCTTGAGAGACCATATTGAAGATCAGATGATGCCACAACCGCTGATTTACCGCCTTTACGTTCTTCAAAACGATGCGTATATTGTCCAATAAACGCTGTAATACTCTCCATGTCTGAAGATTTGAGATTGGTCAATTTAGCGCGTCGAGCATCCCACAATGCATTCAACGTCAACTCATGAGCTTCCCAAAACGATTTTATTTTACTTTGAATATCATCTAAAGTCAGCTCTCCGGTCAGGGTATAAATGGTCAAGTTTTTTGTTTTGTCAACTTGTGATGTTATCGGCATCGTCTAATTTCCCTGTATGACCTGAATTTAACCCTTGATATTTATGATCGTTTATGTCGTTATATCACTGGTATATTAACTATAGGCCAACCGATTTGCAAGAGAAATTATTTTAGTCAAAACATTCTTACTTGCGGATAAGGACAATGAAAAACAATAAACAAAACTGTTCCTGGCCAAAAGGAGATCCTCTTCTTATAAAATATCATGATACAGAATGGGGAGTCCCGCTGCATAACGACAAAAAACTTTTTGAATTTCTTATCCTTGAAGGATTTCAGGCAGGATTAAGCTGGCTGACAATATTGAGAAAAAGAGAAAATTTCCGGAAGGCTTTTGATAAATTTGATTTCAACAAAGTTGCAAAGTATGATCAGCAAAAAATAAACTCCCTGCTACAAGACAGCGGGATTATCCGAAACAAATTAAAGATTGAGAGTGCTGTTACAAATGCAAAGACTTTTATTGAAGTCAGAAAAGAATTCGGGACCTTTAATAAATACATATGGAAGTTTACCGGCAACAAGCCGGTCCACAATGGATTCGAATCTCTGAAAGAAATTCCCGCGAGAACAGAACTTTCCGATCTTATCAGCAAAGATTTAAAAAAGAGAGGATTTAAATTTGTCGGGTCAACAATTGTATATGCGCATATGCAGGCAACCGGTATGGTGAATGATCACATTAAGAGTTGCTTCAGGTATAAAGAGATTATCGAAAAGTACGGTTAGCAAATCGTATGATCCTTCCAATTTAAAAAATCCTATCGTGGACATAACCTGCTGGGATGGTGATCTTCCCCTCAAAAAACGGAAAGTTATTTCTCTTCACCTTCCGATCTATAGGAGTAGTTTTTTCTTGACAAGCGAAGGCCATATAGATGTTCGATGATGCGTCCTTATATTGACTCCGGGCAGATCAATCTGACTGTTGGAAAATATGTTTGGTATCTGCTTACATCCCGTGTAATTAAGTCCAGGGCAAGCACAGCGGCTTGTGCTCCAATGTAGAAATCGGGTAAAGGAGATTTCTTGGTTCCCCTGCCCTCTCTATATTTGAGATAAGCTTTACCAGCTAGAAACAGAGCTTCTTTTGGAATTTCTAACATCTGGAATCCACCTTTATGGAGGGCAGACTCCAATTCCTCTATCTTTTCAAAACCAACCGATACTTCAGTGTAGACTATCGAGTTAATATAAAGCGTTGTGTGAACGCTATAATTTGCCAAAACAGATTCAGACCAATCAGCCCAATTAGGATCATCAAGGAAAATGTCTAAAATAACATTTGAGTCAACAAGAAGGCCTTTCATCTATCTGCCCTCGTTAAGGCCATAATTTCGTCTGTCGTCATTTTGACAGTTGCAGCGCCACGTAATTTTGCAAATTTTCGGGTCACTGCTTTTTCCCCTTTTCGTTTCACTAAAATTATACGGTCTTCTTCCTCGACAAAATCAACTTCTGTTGCTGGGGTTATTCCCAATTTTTCGCGAATGTGCTGGGGAATTGTGACCTGACCTTTTGTAGTTACTCTCATAATTTGACCTCCAGTAATAAGTATTACTGGTAATAATAATACATTGTATGGGCAATGTCAATTTAAAATATTGCATCGAACGCTCTGCTTGAGGGGAGCGAGTGAAGCGTCAGCATAACTCGCGTCTCTCTCAAAGCTGTTGTTGGGCCTTCTTATAATACTGCTTCAGTCTTTCTGTAACTCCCCTGATAAAGTCACTCTTGGCCTGCGTGTAGGCCACACTGTCACTGAGGATATGATTTTTCTTAACCCCTCTTCAATTAAGCAACCTAAAGATTCTCATTAATTTTTATATTAAATTCAGATATTTATCGGTTGACCGCATTCATCGCCGCCTCGGGGTAGCGCAAACCTTTAGCGGCGCCTAACGGTGCGGCCTGATCGATTTGCGCAAGATCTTCTTTGCTGAGTTGTACTTGCAGGGCTTTGAGG
>JAOUGB010000320.1 GCA_029857875.1 Desulfobacteraceae bacterium
TCCCGGGCGAAGGCCTTGCGGGCCAAAGGCCAATTGGGGCGAAGCCCCTAACTTGACTCCAACATAATGGACAGTTGTCCATATCATACAGACGCAATCGTTGCAAGTTTTGCAGTTTTTTATCATATTCGACAGTGTTGTTTTTGTCTTTATATTGTCAATGTGGTATTGTTAATTTAATTGATCGTCGTGTTGGATTGATATTTTTTTTCGTTTTATCGCTTTTTTGCCGTAACAAGGGGCGTATAATAAAAGGAGAGACCTTAAAATGAGATTACCCGACAGCGAGAAACTCACAAACAAGCGCGTTCAGGATGCGATTTCAGCAAATGTCCGACTTACAGAGCATAAAACAAAGCTGAATAGTCTTTCCAAAAAGCGTGATGAGCTTGAAGATTTAATGCCGAGACTATCAGCGGCAATTAAAACGGCAGAACGTGAAAAAGATCTTGTCATTGATAATTATTGTAATGACAAGTGTAAATCTGAGGACCTTGAAACCGCAAACAAAAGCTATGATGAGGCTGTAAACGCTGAAAAACGAAATTCCAAGCTTTTAAATACTCTGAACACGAAAATCAAAAATTTAAACGATCGATTGTACGATCTTAGAGAGAAGAAATTAAAAACTGAGCAGTCGGTCTGGGAGTTGCTTTCCGACGAAATAAACGAGGACCTTAAGAAAAAGTTGGGTGATATGATCCTATGGGCTTATACCGTCAATCGACAGCGATCAAACCCACTGATATATTACGATTTCTTACAAACGGTCGTTTTTCCTAAACCGAAAGCAGAGGACATGAAGCGCTTTGACCCTGACTTGGAAGCGCTATATCAAAAAACTCTGAAAGGTTTAAAAGGGACTAGTACCTGAATCTTGCATGAAAATTAATGAGATATTAGTGCTATAAATTAAAGCATTAAAAAAAGGGCCTCAAGTTATTGAAAATACTTGTAAGCCCTTTTTGTTTTTGTGGAGGCGGCAACCAGATTCGAACTGGTGAATAGCGGTTTTGCAGACCGCTGCCTTACCACTTGGCTATGCCGCCAAAAAAAATGGAGCGGGAAACGGGATTTGAACCCGCGACTTCGACCTTGGCAAGGTCGCACTCTACCACTGAGTTATTCCCGCTCAATAGTCTAAGTTTCATAAATAGATTTTACGATTTTGTCAATAGAAAATTTGTCCGTGTTCACGGGGTGAACTTCCTCCTGAACACGTACGAAAATTTTACACCCGGAGAAAGCTTCTGTACCGGATAAAATAAGCTGCACCCGACCAAATCGTTAACGTCAACGCAATCCACAAAAATATGGTCCCTATTGCATGAAAATCAATGGTAAGATAGGAAAAGTGTATCATCAGGGGAATGATGGCAGCAATTTGAAATCCGGTTTTATATTTCCCAAGGCTGGACGCAGATAAATCATTGCCCTTTTGCGCGATAATATTCCTCAAACCGGTTACGGAAATTTCCCTTCCAATAATAATGCAAACTATCCAGGCAGGAATCCACCCTATAGCGGTCAGCATAATAAAAGAAGTTGAAACCAGAACTTTATCGGCAATGGGATCCATAACCTTCCCGAAATTAGACACCAGCCCTTTTTGTCTTGCAAAAAAGCCGTCCAAAAAATCGGTTATAGCAGCTGCGCTGAAAATCAATGCTGCAATAAAGGTATTGGTTCTGTTCGGAAACAAAAGGAGAACCACAATAATTGGCGATGCAGCAACCCGGAACAACGTCAAACTATTGGGATGGCTCAATATCTTTTTGATTTGTCCACTCGGAAACATTTTCTTGATTATAGCCCTGTCCCTATTTGAAACGCTTAGCTTAGATGTTACTTTTTCGCCTTGTTCCAGTCATCCAAGAATGCCTTGAGACCTTTATCGGTCAAGGGATGAGCCGCCAATTTGCTGAGAACATTAAATGGAATCGTGGCAATGTCGGCACCCATTAAGGCAGATTCCAGAACATGAAGGGGATTGCGAATGCTTGCAACGATGATTTCAGTATCAAAGGCATAGTTGCTGTAAATTTCAACAATCTGTTCAACCAACAGAAGGCCTTCCTGGGATATGTCATCTAAGCGGCCAATGAAAGGACTAACATAAGTCGCCCCGGCTTTTGCAGCCATCAGCGCCTGAAGCGGTGAAAAGACCAGTGTTACATTTGTCTTGATCCCTTCTTCTGAAAGTTTTCGTGTCGCCTTTAAACCATCCACCAACATGGGAATTTTTACAACAATATTATTGTGAATTTTTGATAGCTTGCGGGCCTCTTTAAGCATGCCTTCGGTATCGGTGCTAACCACCTCGGCACTGATGGGGCCTTCCACTATTTCACAAATCTCTTTTATAATCTCCTCGAAATCTCGACCTTCTTTTGCAATCAAACTGGGATTGGTGGTCACGCCGTCAACCATCCCCATGTCGTTTGCTTCCTTAATTTCATTGATGTTTGCAGTGTCTATAAAAAATTTCATCCACCATCCCTCCTCTGTGTGATATATTTGCAATTCCTTTATTTGCAACGATTGTATTGATTCTAACAAACGCTTCTATGCGCTGATAGCCGGTAAAGTTGGCTTTTCAGTTCTCGGTCTTCCCCGGGCTGGTGCCCTAACTCTTTGTCTGCTTTTCTAAAAACTTATCTTTGCATTCTTTGCTGCAGAAATATACATCCTTTCCTTTAATATTTAAATGCACGCCATCTCTTTTAGCGAAATATATTTCACAATAAGGATCTTTGACCATGACATCATCGATCTCACCTGTTTTTTTTCCAAATGCCGCTTTTTGCGACGATTTCTCTTTAAGCATCCAGGATTTCAGCAACCTGTAACACAGGTACAAAAGACCTATTAAGACTAATAATCTCATTTATACTCGATAATCCTTTGCTCATTATCATCCAGAATGGCCAATAGATCTTGCATTTCTTTTTTTAAAACAGGATGAACAATTGCTGGATCTATATCACAGATCGGTTTTAACACAAAACGCCTTTTGTGCATTCTGGGATGAGGAATAATCAGACCAGAGGAATTTGTCACAAAATCATCAAACAAAAGTATATCCAGATCGAGAACCCTCGGCCCGAATCTCACAGGATCGTCAATGCGTCCGGCATCATGTTCGATGGATTTAAGTTTTTTTAACACTTGGAAAGGGTCAAGGGTGGTTTCGATCTTGACAACGACATTTATAAACCAATCCTGATCTTCATAATCCACAGGTTCGGTTTTGTAAAATCGTGACCATTCCTTTATTTGTGTATCATGGCTTCTTGATAGAGCGATAATTCCGTTTTTACAGTTTAAAAGTTTGTTCCCAATATTGGAACCAGCCCCAATGTAAGCAGTATGAACTTTCATTATTCAAGAGAAAGACGAATTAAAAATCGTCCTTCCAGGCATCTTCCCAGAGTTGGGCCTTGTAGATGATGCGAGCATCCCCCTCGAGATAAATGTCGTAATATTGACCTTCTTTTTCTTTGAAAAAAATATTCAGATATCCACCGCTTCGCGTCAGAACAGAGAGCGGAGAGCCTATCTTCATTTTCTGCGCCATAACAATGGCACTTGCAGCAGCGCCTGTACCACAAGCCAACGTTTCATCTTCAACGCCACGTTCATATGTCCGGATGGCAATGGTATTGTCTTTTATACGGCAAACGAAATTAACATTGGTGCCGGCAGGCGAAAACTGGTCGTGGTACCGGATCTCTCTTCCTATTTTAACAATATCGACATCGTCGATGCTGTCCTTTACAATCACGACATGTGGAACGCCCGTGTTGATACTGGAGATGGAAACCAAACCGTTTTTAAGTTCGATGGTATCATCCGTCTTGAGTTCTGACGGATCTGTCATTTTGACTTTAACACACTCACCGATAACCTCTGCTTTAACAAGGCCGGCCAGTGTCTCAAAAGACATATTCGACCCTGCAATATCATTTAAATATGCAAAGCGTGCAACACATCGGGCACCGTTTCCGCACATCTCTGCAACACTGCCGTCAGAATTAAAAAATCGCCATTTGAAATCTGCACTGTCCGTGTTTTCTACGAGTATCATACCATCCGCACCCACGGCCATCTTTCTGCGGCACACTTTGGCAATAAAATTCGACAGGCCGTTTTCATCAACAACGTTATTGCGGTTGTCAATGATAATGAAGTCGTTACCACTGCCGCTCATTTTATAAAATTCTATTTT
>JAOUGB010000215.1 GCA_029857875.1 Desulfobacteraceae bacterium
ACATGAAATTTATCATCCTTTACCATGATTTCAGCCACCCTTGGCCTGGAACAGTAATTGGAGGACATGGTAAAGCCGTAAGCACCTGCGCTCATCACGGCAAGAAGATCGCCCTTCTTTACATCGGGAATCTTGCGGTCTACCGCCAGAAAATCCCCGGACTCGCAAATCGGCCCCACAATATCTGCCGTTATCAGCAGACCTTCAGTACCCACGACCGGTTCAATGGCATGGAAAGCGTTGTACAGTGTGGGACGCATCAGATCGTTCATGCCCGCATCAGCAATAATAAACTCCTTGTCCTTGCCGGACTTTCTGAAAAGAACCTCTGTAACCAGTATGCCGGCGTTACCGACGATAACCCTTCCAGGTTCCAGAATAAGCTTAAGCTGAGAGCCTTTAAGAGATCCCACAATTGCTTTGGCATATTCGCGGGGATGGGGCGGCGATTCATCGTTATAGGTTATCCCAAGGCCCCCACCCATATCCAAAAATCGGATTTCGATTCCCATTTGCCTGAGTTCATCAATCAAATCTTTTATGCTTTCCAGAGCTTCGACAAAAGGTTTTGCATCTGTAATCTGAGATCCGATATGGCAATCAATACCCACGACATCGATGTTCTCGAGCCGGCTTGCAACCTTGTACCCTTCAAGGGCGGACTCTTTATCAATGCCAAACTTGTTTTTTTTAAGACCGGTCGAAATATAGGGATGCGTTTTGGGATCAACGTCAGGGTTCACCCGAATCGCCACAGGTGCTATTGTTTCTAATATGCCGGCCCTTTTATTGATAAGCTCAAGTTCCTCGATGGACTCGACATTGAACATTAAAATGCCTGCTTCCAGAGCATAGTCAATCTCATCGACGCGCTTTCCCACACCGGAATAGACGATTTTATCCGGAGAAAAACCTGCTCTTAAACCGCGATATAGTTCTCCGCCCGAGACAATATCAAGTCCGCTGCCAAGGCTTTCAAACAGCTTTAAAACAGACAGGTTTGTGTTGGCCTTTGCAGAGTAACATACGAGTCTGTCCAGGCCCTCGAAAGCCTCGTAAAATATTAGATAATGGCGTTTTAACGTCGCATGGCTATATAAATAAAACGGCGTGCCGATATGTTCGGCTATTATCCGGACCGGAACATCTTCACAATATAATTCATTGTCGCGGTATTTAAAATGATGCATAAATTAGGTGTTCCTAAGTAAAATCCTAGCCCAGAGGACTAGGCTCTGGTTCTCCCCAGAGGGGATTTGTTTTGTTGAAAGGTCATTTTAGAAGATAGGAATTATGAATTAGAAAATAGATAACCGCAAATGGGCACAAATGATCATTAATATTTTTATTTTAATTTGAGTTTATTTGTGTTTATTCGTGGTTTTCCTTATCCTTTTACCTCTTTCCTTTTTACTATTTCCTATTTCTGGATTAAAATTTTGGTCATTGAATATTTAAAGGCTCGTAAAAAGTTAAAAAGTTATTTTTTTTCAAGAGTGTTTGGTGTTTGCTCTCCTGATTTTTCCGCTGGTGGTCTGGGCGGCGCCTTTTTGCCGCATGCTGAAATAAAAGGCGCCAGCAAAATAGCAACAAAACATATTAAAACAAGACCCTTTTTAATAATTTTTTTCATCCCTCAACCATTTTTATCTCAAGCTCTCTCTCAGCCGCCTTTATTGCGGCCTTCACACATTCCAAGGCCGTTCCTCCAATGGACTTTCTCCGGTTGATCATTTGATCAGTGGTTAAAATTTTGAATATGTCTTTTTTAATATGAGATGAAAAGGATTTTAACTCGTTGAGAGTGAGTTCGTGAAGCTCCTTTTTCTTGCTCAAAGCGTATGCAACAGCCTCTCCGACACAGCCATGTGCCTGGCGAAACGGCATACCGCTGGCCACAAGATAGTCCGCCATATCGGTTGCATTTAAAAATCCCTTGGATGTCGCCCGCTCCATCACCTCCCGATTTATCTTCAATTTTGGAAGCATTTTTATATAAATTTCTATGCATTTTTTTAATATGTCCACGGTTTGGAACAAGGCGGTTTTATCTTCCTGCATGTCCCGATTATAAGACAACGGCAATGACTTCATCATCGTCAAAAGGGAAATCAGATCTCCGAAAACACGCCCTGTCTTTCCCCGCACCAACTCAGGCACATCAGGGTTCTTCTTTTGAGGCATGATGCTGCTGCCGGTGGCAAAGGAATCCGGAAGCTCAATAAAGCCAAATTCCGATGAAGACCATAAAATAAGCTCTTCTGACATGCGGCTTAAATGAACCATGCAGATGCTTGCAGCTGATAGAAATTCAATGATAAAATCTCTGTCTGAAACCGCATCGATACTATTCGCCGATACTTTGGGAAAGTCGAGAAGCTGTGCCGTGTACTCCCTGTCTATGGGATAGGTTGTTCCTGCCATTGCCGCACTTCCCAATGGCAAAACGTTTATTCGTCTTAAACCGTCATTGAACCGGTCGATATCTCTTGAAAACATCTCATAATACGCCATGAAATGATGGGACAAAAGAACCGGTTGAGCCCGCTGAAGGTGTGTATAACCGGGCAGAACAACATCAATGTATGTTTTAGCAAGGTCCACCATGACCTTTGCAAGCATAACAAGGTGCTTTACTGTATTTAAGGTCTCATCCCTTAAATACATCCTCACATCCAATACGACCTGGTCATTTCGGCTTCTTGCAGTATGAAGTTTCTGTGCGACCTTTCCAACTTTTTCAATAAGCCTGGTCTCGATGTGCATGTGAATATCCTCCAGGCTCTTATCAAATTGGAACTCTCCCCGTTCAATCTCTCGCTTGATCAAACCAAGTCCTTCAATCAATACCAAAGCATCTGCGTCTGAAATAATAGAAGCCTTTGCAAGCATGCGGCAGTGGGCAATACTTCCTTCAATATCATAAGAATATAAGCGCTTATCGATATCAATGGAAGATGTAAAGTCTTCAACCATTCTATCCGTTTTTTCGGAAAACCTGCCGTTCCAAAGTTTCTCAGACATGGACACCTCGTGAATACGTACCCTAATACCCATTACCTATCATACATTACCTATCACCTTACATCTATCTTTTCATCATTTTCTGAATTCTCAATCTCAGTGCATTCAAACGTATAAAACCTTCTGCATCTTTCTGTCGGTATACGGCATCGTCTTCAAACGTAGCAAAATCTTCGCTGTAAATGGACAAATCGGATTTACGCCCGAGAACCATGCAGTTACCTTTATAAAGCTTTAGGCGTACCTTTCCCGAAACATTTTTCTGGGTCTGGTCGACCATATTCTGAAGCAGTTCCATCTCGGGTGAAAACCAGAAACCATAATACACCAGTTCGGAATACTTCGGAATCAATGAATCACGCAAGTGCATGACTTCTCTGTCCATGGTAATCGATTCTATGGCCATATGTGCTGTCCTTAGCACCGTGCCGCCCGGAGTTTCATAGACGCCTCGAGATTTCATGCCCACGAAACGATTTTCGACAATATCAGCCCGCCCGATGCCGTGACGCCCCGCAAACCTGTTGAGCTCTTTGAGAAAATTCGCCGGGGACATATTTTCATCGTTT
Source organism: Desulfobacteraceae bacterium (assembly GCA_029857875.1). GTDB lineage: Bacteria > Desulfobacterota > Desulfobacteria > Desulfobacterales > UBA11574 > UBA11574. Next base: position 3,594 of record JAOUGB010000215.1, read on the forward strand.
ATCGCCACAGGATTACCCTGTTCAAACGTTATTTCGATAATCTCGGGTTCATCCGGGGCATCTTGGGGGGACACGGTCATGGTAAACATATCCTCGGACGGCTGCTTCCAGGGATCTTCAAGCTGGCCTCCCTCGAAACTGATGTGGAGAAGATTTCTATCGGTACTGTATGGCTTTGCATGGGTTGTCGGAACCTTGATACCATGTTGTTCGGCAAAAGCCATGAGAGCACTGCGAGAATTAAGATCCCATTCACGCCACGGCGCAATAATCTTTATATTTGGATCGATGGCCAAATAGCTGAGTTCAAACCTTACCTGATCGTTCCCCTTCCCTGTTGCACCATGACTTACCGCATCAGCTCCTTCTATTTTTGCAATTTCCATCTGTCGTTTTGCAATCAGGGGCCTGGCAAGAGATGTGCCCAGAAGATACTGTCCTTCATAGATGGCATTGGCACGAAACGCCGGAAAAACATAATCTTTTACGAAAGTTTCCTGCAAATCATCGATATACACCTTACTTGCCCCGGTATTTAAAGCATTCTCTTTTATCTGATCGACTTCATCGCCCTGACCGATGTTCGCTGAGAATGCGATAACATCACATTCATAGGTTTCAATAAGCCATTTTAGGATGACAGACGTATCGAGACCTCCTGAATATGCCAGAACAATTTTATTAATAGAATCAGACACTATGAATCTCCCCTCTTATACAAATTCTACAAATTTTGATGTAGCAGGCCAAAATAAATTTTTTAGGTTAACAAAACATCAAGTATCGCCTTATGCATGTGCAGCTTATTTTCAGATTGATCCCAGACAACGGAGTTCGGCCCCTCCAATACGTCTTCATGAATCTCTTCACCCCTGTGTGCCGGAAGGCAGTGCATCACAACAGCATCTTCGGCAGCGTTTTTTAACAGCATTTTATTGATCTGAAAAGGTTCAAAAACACGCTTCCTGCTGTCCAGCTCTCCCTCCTGACCCATGCTGGCCCAAACATCGGTATACACAACATCGGCATTATTCACGGCTTCAACAGGGTCCGTGGTTAAAACAATTTTTCCAACGCTTAGATCCAATGCCCTTTCCATTACACTCTGGTCAGGTGAATACCCATCGGGACAGGCTAAAATAAGGTTCAAACCCAGAACAGCCGCAGCATTGATCCAGGAATGCGCAACATTATTTCCGTCTCCAACCCAGGCAATTTTAATGTTTTCGTAGCCGCCTTTATATTCGATCACCGTCATAATATCGCTTAAAACCTGGCATGGATGGAAAAGATCTGAAAGGGCATTAATGACCGGTATGGTCGTAAATTCGGCAAACTCGTCTAAAAGTTCCTGTGAATATGTGCGAATCGCCAAACCGTCCAAATACCTTGAAAGTACCCTTGCAGTATCCCGAACAGGCTCGTTTCTGGCAATTTGGGTGTCTTTAGCACTGATAAAAATCGGTGTCCCGCCCAGTTGTGCCATTGCCGCTTCAAAGGAAACACGTGTGCGGGTTGAAGGCTTTTCGAAAATAAGACCCAGGGTTTTGCCCCCAA
>JAOUGB010000057.1 GCA_029857875.1 Desulfobacteraceae bacterium
GACGGTGGGAATGTTGGTGCGAAAAAATTCGTCCACCAGAACATGCCCGCTTTTAGCGTCTGTCTTAACACCGACGTCTTCCAGTCCGAGATTTTGTGTCAGGGGTCGTCTTCCAACGGAAACCAGCAGTCGATCACAGGACAGGGTCTCTTTTTTGTCTTTATTTTCCAGGGTCACCCGAACATTGTTTTTTTGAATTTTTGCGCCCGAAACCCGGGTGTTGAGACGAATGTCCATCCCCTGTTTTCTGAGTATCCGGTCGAGTGTCCGGCCCACCTGACCGTCCATAGTTGTTGCGATTTGAGGCAGCATTTCCACCACGGTTACCTTTGCCCCGAGACGCAGCCACACCGATCCCAGTTCAAGACCGATATAACCACCTCCCACAATCCCCAGATGTTTGGGAACCGTTTTAAACTCAAGTGCCTCGGTGGAAGTGACGATCCGTTTCCCGTCAAATTCAAGACCAGGAACCTGGACCGGCGTGCTTCCGGTGGCCAGGATAATCGATTTCGCCTGGAGGGTTTGGGCGGTTTTTTTTCGGGCAGAACCGGTATCTTGTCGAAGCTCAATGCGATCCTCCCCGGCAAGGCGGGCGGTCCCTTTGAAAATTTCTATGTTATTGCCTTCCAGAAGTTTGCGAACGTTCCCGGTCAGTTCTTCAACAACCTGTTCTTTACGGGCCATCATGGCGGAAAGATCGAGGGTCAATTTTCCGGTTTTTATGCCATGTTCGGCAAGGTGATCCTTGGCCAAGTGATAGTATTCACTGGAATCGAGAAGGGCTTTGCTCGGAATACAGCCCACATTCAGGCAAACGCCGCCCAGACGAGCCTCCTTTTCAATGCACGCGGTTTTCAGTCCCAACTGGGCCGCCCGAACCGCTGCCACATACCCTCCCGGACCGCTCCCGATAATAATAATGTCGTAGATCTCATTTTTCGCCATTTTTATATCTCCATCATGATCCTCTCGGGATTTTCAATACACTCTTTGATCCTCACCAGAAATGTGACCGCTTCCCTGCCGTCCACGATGCGGTGATCGTAGCTCAACGCCACATACATCATGGGCCGGATGTTTATTTCGTCATCCACAACCACAGGCCGCTTTTCAATTTTGTGCATTCCCAAGATGCCGCTTTGGGGTGTATTTAAAATGGGTGTACTGAGCAGAGAACCAAACACGCCACCGTTTGTAATGGTAAATGTGCCGCCCTCAAGGTCAGCCAGCTCAAGGCGGTTGTTTTTAATTTTATCCACAAAATCAACGATGGCCTGTTCCAATTCGGCAAAACTCAACATGTCCGCATTTCGAATAACCGGCACCACCAGCCCTTTGCCGGTACCGATGGCAATGCCGACATTGTAATAATTGTGGTAAACAATATCATTCCCGTCAACAAATGCATTAATCTCCGGGAATTCTTTCAACGCTTCGACGCTGGCCTTGATAAAGAAAGACATAAATCCCAAAGAAACCCCGTATTTTTCTTTAAAGGCCTCCTTGAACTGTGTACGAATAGCCATGGTATGGGTCATATCGATCTCGTTAAAGGTCGTAAGCATGGCGGTAGAGTGCTTGGCTTCAAGAAGGCGTGATGCAATCGTCCGTCTCATCGGGCTCATGGGCTTTCGGGTAATATCTTCCATCCTGGACGGAATCGGTTTGGCCAAGGGTTCAGGCGCAACCGGAGCAGCATCCTTTATCTTTGGAGGCGCCGGTGATGGAACGGGTGCCGCAGAAGGAGCCTGTTCCAAATAAAGAAGTACATCCCCTTTGGTAATTCTGCTACCTGGGCCGGTACCTTTGATGCCGGATATATCGATATTCTTTTCGGCGACCAGTCGACGGACAGCAGGTGACAGGATCGGCCGGAGATCTTCCGGTTCCGGTGTCACCGGCGCTTCTTCATCCTTCGCCGGCGCTTCTTCGGCCTTTACCGGAACTTCTTTAGCCTTCACCGGTGCCGGTGCTTCCGCCGCTTCCGGACTTGGCAAAGGTGCTTCCACGACCTTCTCCGGAGGTGCCGGTTCCGGGGAGGGGATCGCTTCGGTGGCAATGCTTCCGACTTTCGTGCCGATGGAAACCGTCTCTCCTTCAGAAACCAGGATCTTTAATATCCCGGATGCTTCCGCCACGATCTCCAGGGTAACCTTGTCGGTTTCAACCACAAAAATCGGCTCATCTTTTTGAACCGGATCACCGTCCTTTTTATACCACTGCACAAGGACCGCTTCTTGAACCGATTCACCCACACTCGGAATTTTGATCTCTATTTCCATGATGACTCCTTTGAGCTTTCAACTTTGAGCCTTTAGCTTTGAGCTTTCAACCTTCATCCTTTCCAATTGCTTTGTCTGTTACGCCGGCCTGTTCTTTCCGATAGATACTGGGGAAGCCTGTTGCCGGGCTGGCCGCGGCGTTTCGACCGATATATTCCAGTGGTTTTCCAATTAATTTTTCGAGACGCGGACGCACAAAAAACCATGCCCCCATATTCTCCGGTTCTTCCTGGACCCAAATAAATTGTCGAACCCGTTTGTATTTTTGGATGACGGCTTTCAATTGCATTTCCGGGAATGGATAGAACTGTTCCAGGCGAACGATGGCGGTATCGGTCTTTTTCATTTCCCGGCGTTTTTGAAGTAGTTCATAATATATCTTGCCGCTGCAAAAAAGAATACGGCGGACAGATTTTAAGGGGTCCGGATCTTCAAGGACCTCCTTGAACGCACCCGAAGACATATCTTTTAGATCAGAAACCGCCAACGGATGTCGCAGAAGACTTTTCGGTGCCATGATAATTAACGGCTTTCGAAACTTGGCTTTCGCCTGACGCCGGAGAAGGTGAAAGTACTGGGCCGGCGTGGTGAGATTACAGACCTGGATGTTGTCTTGGGCACACAACTGGAGAAAGCGCTCGAGACGGGCGCTGGAATGTTCAGGCCCCAGACCTTCCCAACCATGGGGGAGCAACAAAACCAAACCACTAAAACGCTGCCATTTGGTTTGTCCGCTGGAAATGTATAGATCGATGACCGCTTGGGCGTTATTGGCAAAGTCCCCGAACTGTGCTTCCCAAATCACCAGCCCCCGGGGTTGTGCCATGGAGTAGCCGTATTCAAAACCTAAAACGCCGGCTTCGGAAAGCAGGCTGTTATAGACGGAAAAGGGTGCCTGGGCCTTATCGAGCGCACTGAGCGGCGTATATTCATCGCCGGTTTTGGTGTCGAAGAGAATACTGTGTCGCTGGGCGAAAGTACCGCGTGCGCTGTCCTGTCCGCTTAAACGGATCGGGTCGCCCTCTACCAGCAGGGAGGCAAAGGCCAGAGCTTCTGCATTGGCCCAATCGATAGCCTTTCCTTTTTCCACACTGTCCAGCCGGTTTTTCAGCAAGCGAACCAATTTTGTATTCGCGGAAAAATCAGTCGGAAACATATTCAACTTTTGGGCAAGGGCGACGAGTTTTTCACCGGAAACGCCGGTTTCCAGCGGTTCGTGGGTATAGCGTCCGTGAAAATCTTTCCAGTTTTCATAAAACCGGGTTTGAGGAAAAACACAGGCACTGGAACGAACAATCTCCAGAGCATCTTCCAATTCTTGGTTTATATTTTGTTCCAGAACATCCACATCCGCTTTTCGGGTAAAGCCCTGTTCCATCAGTTTTTGGGAATACACCGTGTCTAAAGAGGAACGGCTTCGAATCCGCTCATACATCTGAGGTTGTGTAAAATAGGGCTCGTCGCCTTCGTTGTGGCCATACCTGCGAAAGCAGATGATATCGATGACCACGTCCTTATTGAAGGTCTTCCGGTAATCCACGGCAAGCCGGACCACATGAACAACGGCTTCGGGATCTTCGCCGTGGACATGAAAAATCGGGACCATCAGCATCTTGGCCACATCCGTTGCATAGCGGGTGGACCGGGCATGTTCAGGAAGTGTTGTATAACCGATCTGATTGTTGATCACCAGATGGATGGTGCCACCGGTTTTGTATCCGGTGAGCTGTGACATGTTCAGGGTTTCGGTAACTACGCCCTGTCCGGAAAAAGCGGCATCGCCATGGATAAGAAGGGTTAAAACCGCGTTTTTTTTGTCGTCGCCCAGGATCTCCTGGCGTGCTCTCACAAATCCTTGAACCACCGGATTGACGGATTCCAAATGGCTGGGATTGTTGACCAGAAAGAAACGCAGCGGTTCACCCCTGCGGGTCTTGACATCTGCAAGATACCCGTTATGGTATTTGACATCCCCGGCGCCAAAGACTTCGTCCGGATCGTAACAGCTTTCAAATTCGGTGAAAATTTCCTCAAAAGACTTGTTGAGCACGTTTGCCTGTATATTCAAGCGTCCCCGATGGGCCATTCCTAAAATGATTTCCCGGCAACCCTGTGATGCAGCCCTGTCGGCGAGAACATCGAGCATGGGAACGACCGCCTCAGCGCCTTCGAGTGAAAATCGTGTCTGGCCCAGATATTTTTTGTGGAGAAACTGTTCGAAAAGGGCGGCCTGATAAAGCTTTTCCATAATCCTGAGTTTATCATCGGGTTTTAGATCGGGCTTGTTCCGCACGGGCTCCATCCGGTCCTGAAGCCATTTACGTTCCTCAGGGTCCTGTAAATGCATGAACTCCACGCCGATGGAACGGCAGTATGTTTCTTTGAGCGTGTTAATAATATCTTTTAATGATGCGCGACGGTTTTCAATCAGGCCTTTTGCATAATATTTGGCATCCAGATCTTTCAGAGTGAAATCAAATGCGGAAATGTTCAATAATGGGTGATCCGTAGGACATGCGGTCAAAGGATCGAGACAGGCCAGCAAATGTCCGATTTCACGATACCGTCTTATGAGTGCATCCACGCGGGATTGTTTTAAAACCTGTTTTTCGTCATAGACGGCATCGGCCTTCCGATCCATGCCGTGACCCATTTCAAAGCCTTCAAAAAAGAAGCGCCAGTCACGGGAAACCGAGTTGGGATCGGCTTTCCATTGCTCGTATTGCGAGTCAATATAGTCTTTGCTCAAGGTTTCAGAGAGGTTCATGGAGGTGTTCCTTAAACCATTTCACCAGCAGTTTAGAGGTCTGGGTACGATGCATTTCGGCACTGAACATGTGATCAGCACCCGGTATTACCACCAACTCCGTATATTCAGGATTCAATGTTTTGGCCAGATACGCATCCTGCACCGGAATGATTTCGTCGGCATCACCGTGGACAACCAATAGCGGTGTTTGTAATGATTTTACGGTTTCCGGAAGATCATACTGCTTGGCGTCTGCAAAAAATTGGGTTGAAAGTTGCAATGAACGGCCCCGACTGTTGAACGATACCCTGCCGGTGTCCTCAAGTTCCTTTAGCTGTTTTTTACTGAAAAAATGGGTGGCGTTTAGCCCGGATAACCTCCCGGCCAGTGCGCACACCGCCTTCACGGTCCTGGTTCGGGCTGCTGTGAGAACGGCAATTACAGCACCCATGCTATGCCCTGCAAGGCCGATCCAGCGGGCACCTTTTTCAGCGATAACGGCGGCGGCGGTCTGCATCTCGGTGATCTGTTTGGAATAGTTGGACGCCGAAAATTCGCCCTCGCTCTGCCCGTTTCCGGAAAAGTCAAACCGCAGGGCCAAAACGTCTTTTTCAGCCAGTTCTTTGCAGGCCTGACGGATAATGCGGGTATGCCGGGAGCAGGTGAAACAATGACCAAAAACCACCCCGCACCCGGCAGGCCTTTTGGGCAAATGGAGCGTACCGGCAATTTTTTCGCCTTGCTTATTATAAAAATAAATTGGCTGTTCCATGAATGATCATTTAAAAGAACCTTTAACCACAATTGAGCAATGACACCCAATCAGGTATTAATCACCCTGCTCCGCCATATGGTCATCGTAGAGACCTTCTAAAAAGAGTTTGTGTTTTGCCTCCTCCTGGCAAAGCACCTTGAGAAGTTTTATATTCTCAGCATCATCGGTCTTTTTCTGAAGTTCATTATACATCTTTAAAGCCTGCTCTTCACGCTTCATGGCAAGGCGAAGAATGTCTACATAATTCATGCCGTCTTCATATTTAAGTTCGATCATGTAATCACTGCGTTTCATATCCGGAATCCATTTGAATTTGTATTCTTCAACAAGCGCTTTGTTGTCTCCCAGATTTTTCAGAATCTTTTCATGCTTTTTTTCTTCTTCTGCCATTTCGAGCAACGAATCTTTTACACCTGAAAAGGATGTCCGACCGGCCAGGTCTGTATAAAAAGCTGCGGCTTCTCTTTCTTTTTCGATTGCGAATTCGATCAGTACCTCAAAAGATTCAAATGTCATAAAACCCTCCTTTAATTTTTTTTCATTTGTCTATAGTATTGAATTACCAAAGGTGTGCTTTAAAACTTTAAACAAATAACAGCCGGCATGGCTTTAGCTGTTAACAGATGATCATGCCAGAAATTTTAGTCTTTAATCCCTGTGGGGCAGAACGATAAAAGATCTTTCAAACGGCGCATCCACAGCCTTATTTTTACAGGATATTTTGAAAGAATCAATCATTTATTTCAAATAAAGGTTGAAACTATTCGCTGGGTGCATAATAGCATCGTTTTGGAGATGTCACCTTCCCCTGCTTTTTCAAAGTACTAATGACCTTCGAGACCGTATTGCTCTCTTCACCGATCATTTCGGCCACTTCACCGGGTTTTAAGGGTTTGCCCGCCTTTTTCATTGCATCCAGAACTTTTTTCTCCATTCTTTACCTCCTTAAGCGTCATTGCGTCGTTTTGTCGTCACATCGTTCAATGGCGAGTTAGTTCGCTTCGCTCACCATTGGAATGATGGAATAATGGAGTAATGGAATGATAGGTTTAAAGGATTTCTTCACAATCTAAATAGGTTATCTCCGCTCTTATCCCCAATATTCTCTCCGAGCCGTAGGCACTACGAGCCGGAGGCCAGTATTCCAACATTCCATTCTTCCATATCGGTGGCATGAATAAATCGTCATTAAAGAACTTGTAATTTCATTAACTCATAGAATTTCCGAAACGTCTAATTATTGATTTACGATCAATGAGGGTTCTATTTTAACATTTACGAATCGAGTTCTTTTTTAAGCCATGCCTTTATTTCGCCTTCAATAGAGTAAACGCCTCTGGCCTTGCCGTTAATTTCGACATACCGTTTTTTCAGCACTTCCGGAATCTCAATCTCAGCCAATTCCTTCGCTTCCTCGGAATTTCTCTGTATGAGATAGATAACGGGAGTATTTTTCCAGGTGTTGACCACAAAATAATGCGCTGTATCATCCTTGGACCGGATAACATAATTTCCGCCGGCCCAATTGTTACCCCATTCAAGATATAGCCGGACCGCTTCTTCCGGTGTCATGTCCCAATCTATGGCGTCTATAAGGTACTGATCCTTTTTGATATCGTCTAATTTCATCATGATATTCCTCCAATGAAAATGTTCGACACCATTAAACAGCAATTAATGTGCCACAAAGTTTTTAATTTGTTTAATAATAAACGCTCGGTATAAAAATTTGTAAGGATTATTATGGTGCCTCGTATATGTCTGTGCAAACGTTTTATCGTACGCTTATGAAATTATCATAAAAACGATCTTTGATATCCTATGATAAATAGCCACTTACACTTGTTTAGTGACAGCAAATCAAAATTTGACACCGTCATGTTTTAAATCAAAAATCGACTCCCGACAGTAATCCAATCTTGAATTGTATATTCATCAATCCATTGGAAAAAGGATTCCAACTTTGTACTATGAGACAAGTTTGTATCGTAATAATTATGAAACACTGGAATGAGACATAAAAGCAATCAACGGTTTGAAATCCATATGAAACAGGGAATGGTAATACCTTGACCCAAAGACGGGTTACGTGCTAATGAGAAGCGGTTTTGGTTTTGACAGCGTCTTACTGCCAATGATTTGTCTATTTCAGGGGTCGGGGTGTTTTTTGTTAAATCACTCCATGGATAATGCTTTTATTGCCTGTGAATTGCTCAGGATTTGGAAATGAAGATGACACAACCGACTTGTACTTATACCGGTCTTACTAAAATGAAACTTTTCTGGGCGCTCTCCAGAACGCCTCACGGATTGCTGGACATGGCCACACCCGCATTGGGTGCGCTGCTCTGGCTCGGCCGCTTTCCCTCTTTTGAAGTGATTTTAATCGGACTGATTACCACGTTTGCCGGGTATACGGCGGTTTATGCCCTTAACGATGTCATCGATTATCGTGTGGATAAAGAAAAACTTAAACTCTGTGGAAGTCTCGACACAGAATGTGACCTGGATGCCGCCACGGTGCGACATCCCATGGCCCAGGGATATCTGAGTTTTAAAGAAGGTTTGCTCTGGACGGTGGGCTGGTCAATCGTGGCCATTTGGGGCGCTTACTACTTAAATCCGGTCTGCATTTTAATTTTTGCCATCGGCTGTTTGCTGGAAACGGTGTATTGTCTGTTACTCAAAGTCACCCATCTCAGAACCCTTGTCAGTGGCGGCGTTAAGACGGCCGGTGCCATTGCCGGCGTATTTGCCGTGGATCCGAGCCCTTCACCAATCTTTCTGTCCATGTTGTTTCTGTGGTTGTTTTTGTGGGAAATCGGCGGCCAGAACGTTCCCAATGACTGGTCCGACATCAAAGAGGATCGGCGCCTTAACGCCAAGACCATTCCGGTTCGACTGGGCACAAACTCGGCCAATGCAATTATTATGGGATCGCTGACTGCCTCGCTAATTCTTTCCACCATAGTGTTTTACAGCTCTCCGATTCCTTTTGAATTTCCGTTTCTGGTTGCCGCCGTGGCAACAGGATTTTTCTTTTTTGTCCTGCCCGCCCTGCTCCTCTATCAAACCAAGAAACCACAGTATGCCATGGCGCTTTTTAACATGGCCAGCATCTATCCTTTGGCCTTGCTTTTGATCGTTGTTGTCAAATTGCTGAAGCGATAAACTTCGTCTATAAAAAAAACATTCTTTTATTTTCCCCGACAGAATTCCAATTATAACTCTTGATCTTTGTTGACTTTCTTTCTTCCTCTTAATTTCTTTTTGGCGATAATGTTCCTGATCATGGTCAGCACTTCCCATTCCTCATAAGGTGCCAGAATACAGGCGTAAACACCATGTTCAACAGCCTCTTTGATAAGGTCACGATGGTCTTGATCGCAAAACAGGATGACATTACAACCCGGGCAGGCAACATTAATTCTTGAATAGATCCTCGCACCATAAGACTTGACCACTTCGTAGTCCATCATAACGATGCCACTGTGCCTCGTTTTAAATCTTTTTATGAGTTCTTCGAGATCAGCGCCGATCAGAGGATGGAAGTTGTTTCTCTTACATAACCCTAAAACATAACTCCGGATTTTCTCATTTGCGATCAGCACAAGGATCGGAATCTGTTTTGTGTAACCATTCAATGTCTTTAGGTTTTTT
>JAOUGB010000640.1 GCA_029857875.1 Desulfobacteraceae bacterium
TTTTCCATTGCCGTCCTCTCAACGGCAATGGAAAAATTATTATTCTCTGCGTCCTCTGTGTCTTGAGCGAAGCGGGCGGTAAATATAAACTCACATACCTGCATAGCAAAGCTGGGACCTTCAGCTTAGCTGAAGGTTTAATAGATTAATTAATGATAGGACCATATCCCATTCGTCATTGGTGCAAAATTTTAGTCTCAGGTTTTTTCAATATCAGCATTTAAAATTTCTGCTAATTGTGCTTTGCTGATAGGCTTTTCATAAATCCCATCGAAGCCTGCATCCTCTAACTCATTCATATCAAAATCATAAAGGAATCCGGATAATGCAAATATTTTTAAATTAGGATCTAAGATCTTCGCCTTTTTACAGAAATTCAAGCCATCTAGCCATGGCATTTTCAGATCCGTAATGACCATTGAAAAGGATTCTTCACCCCTCAAAATATATTCGGCCTCTTCCGCACTGTCCACAGTAACAGCCATATAGCCAATTCTTTCCAACATTTTTTTCATTAATTTCAATTGGCTTCTCTGATCATCAACAACAAGAATTTTTTTAGTGTATCCGCCAGATTTTTTTTCTTGCATTTTATACTTGGTACATTTTTTTGTAGAATTCTTTATTTATCGAGATCACGCTTGTAATATCGCACAAAGGCCACAAAAAATCAAAAAGAATAAATTGAAGCTGAAGCGGGGAAACAGATTGAAAATTGACGTTTGAAGATGTTGTTTGATCACAGAACACATGCCCCATGCTTTGAACCGTCATCATCACATTATCAAATGTACGAACAAATTGTCAAATCTTAGAATTGGCGTGTGGTGAGAAAAGGAGTTTTATACGTATTATATTTTTTATGAAACGATGGGGTTTAGTGTCATTTCATTGCCGATCATCTTAAGGTAAAATGCAGGAGATTCGGTCCAAGCTCCGGTGTTCATGTATCTGATGCCATTGTAAACCCTGTCTTCCGGATAATGCGTATGGCCGCAAATGACCGCCTTATATCCATTTTCCAAGGCACAATTTACTGCATTCTTCATCACATTGTCTCTTAATACTTTATACAACAACTCAAATTTCTTGGCATAATTAGCCACATGAACAGGCCTTGATCCGAACTTAATCATTATATCGTGAATCAACTTAAAAGATTTGATAAAAGCCTGGCTTCGGGGCATGATGTCATCGAAGTCGTATCCATGGACAATCAATAATCTGTTTTCGATGGTGTAATATGTCTTAAAATGTATGTGCTTAAACCCATTTCTAGCATAGCCATCGTCATGATTTCCCCGCACCCAAATGACCCTCTGACGGCGCGAGACTTGCTCAATAAGGTTCAGAATCCGTTTATGAGGCGGCTGTAATTTTTTATTGGGATCGTCTATGATATCGCCATTTAGGATCAGTTCACAATCTTCAGGAATATTGTTAAGAAAGTTCTCGAAGTCATGATGTAAAAAAAAATTGGATCCTATATGTAAATCGCTGACAACGATGGCATTCATTTTATAAAGTTCCAAGCGAAGTGAGCTAAAGTGAGCTAAAATGAACTAAAGTGAGCTAAAATTAAGGAATTTATTAGCAAATTATATTTTAATGACAACGCGTCAGCGCCACCTCAACGTTAGGCACTTTAGATAACTTCAAACTTCAGGCACTTGACTGATCACCATTCTGCTCGTTCTATATATTCGGTTAGCCGTTTACTTTCATTAAGCAACATTTCCAGTATTTGATCTGCTTCGTCCATGTTTTGGCTTCGTCCAATCTCTTCCAGCGACTTTGCAGCAGAAGAAACTCCATATGCACTCAGATTGGCAGCTGCGCCTTTTAGCTTGTGGGCCTGTTCGGTCAGCGCTGCCGTATCTGTGCCGGCAACGGCAACCTTTAATGATTCAATCTGATCCGGAAGCTCCCGAACAAACCCTCCAAGGAGCATTTTAAGAAAATCTTTGTCACCCATTGCCCGTTCCAGGGCCTTTTCAAAGTCTAAGGGTTGTGTTTCTTCCGAGGTTTCAGGTTGCAAGCGTACTTTTTCAACCTTAGTCTTCTGGATAGGAACATCTTGTTCAACCGGGGTCCACTTTTCGATCTTTTCCAATAGTTCTTCTGGATTGATAGGCTTTGGTGTGTAGTCATCCATACCCGCCGCGATGCATTTCTCACGGTCCCCCTTCATGGCATGGGCCGTCATGGCGATAATAGGTATTCTCCCCGATCGTGCTGAAAGCTGAATCTCAGAATCCGAAATGCCTCCGGAGTCATTATTATTGGG
>JAOUGB010000639.1 GCA_029857875.1 Desulfobacteraceae bacterium
GATGGCATGAAACAGGCCTTTGCCTCTCGTAAATTGAGCGGCATGTAAAAACTGGGTTCCCGGATGGTCTTTGTTCGGGCAGGGCCACTGCAATCCGTTCAGTCCCAGCCTGCCATACGTCATGCCAGCGTAACTCGGGGTTACGGTAGTTACTTCCTTGAAGATGGCTTCTGGATCTGCATAATTCATCTCGTAGCCCATGGCGGTGGACAGTTTAGAGATGATTTCCCAGTCGTTAAGCGTATTTTCGATGGGATCGATGGCTTTATTTACCTTCATACAGCGGCGTTCGGTATTGGTAAACGTACCGTCCTTTTCGGCCACCGAAACCGCAGCAAAAACCACATCCGCTTTTTCTGCGGTTTCGGTGAGAAAAATGTCCTGACAAATCAGCAGGTCAAGTTTTTCCAGAGCCTTTAAAAGGTGGTGTTGATCGGGATCGCTCAGCATCGGGTTCTCGCCGACCACATACAGCGCTTTGAGTTTGCCGTCGATCATGGCCTGCACCATATCGGTGATAGTGTAGCCAATCTTGCCGGGCAACGCTTTGCCCCAGGCTTTGGCAAATTTTTCATTGTTGGCCTCAACCGCTACCGGCTGATAGGCCGGGAAAACATTGGGCAAGCCGCCCATGTCACAGGCACCCTGAACATTGTTCTGACCTCTTAGGGGATTCACACCACCGCTTTTTACACCAACATTCCCACAAAGCATGGCCAGATTACAGCAGGATTTTACATTGTCAACGCCTGTGGTATGCTGTGTAATTCCCATGGCATAGAGAATTGAAGCCGGTGAGTTGGTGGCATACAGTTCGGCCATTTTTTCCAGGTCTGCTTGAGCAATACCGGTGATGGTTTCGACCTTGTCCGGCGTATAGGTTTCGACAACCGCTCTGAAAGCGTCGAATTCTTCGCACCTTTCCTCGATATAGCGTTTGGCATGCCAGTCATTTTTAAGAATGATATGCATCATACCGTTGAGCATGGCCACATCGCTGCCAAGTCGCTGAGTCACGGCGATATCGGCGAAACGTGACAGCTGAATGTTTCTGGGATCGGCCACAATCAACTTGGCCCCTTTTTCCTTAGCCCTGAAGACACGCCGGGCAATCAGCGGATGACACGCAGATGTGTTCGAACCCGTGATAAAGATACAGGCCGAATCCTCAATCTCGGCGATGGAATTGGTCATGGCGCCACTTCCAAATGCTGCGGCCAGACCGACCACAGTGGAAGAATGTCAGAGCCGAGCGCAGTGATCCACATTATTGGTTCCGATCACTGCTCTGGCAAATTTTTGAACCAGGTAATTTTCTTCATTGGTAATTTTAGCGGAAGCAAGTACGCCGACGCTGTCCGGGCCGTGTGCCTCAATAATGGCCTTTAGTTTTTCGGCGGCGGTCTGGATGGCGTCATCCCAGGAGGCTTCTTGCAACTCGCCGTTTTTCTTCAGCATGGGTGACTTCAAGCGCTTGTCGCTGACCACATGTTCGTGGAGATTCCAGCCCTTGATACACAATTTGCCCTCATTAACCGGGTGGGTTTTCATGGGCAGGGTGTCCACAAGCCGGCCGTCCATGACCTGGAAAAGAACACCGCAGCCGGTACCGCAATATGAACATGTTGAAGGAATGAGTTTGAAATCCATTCGAATCGCTCCTTATATTATTGAAGATTTTGGATTGAATATTGACGACTTTCTATAATACGGCAGAAAGGGTATCACATTTTCAATCGCTTATCTTTAAATGGGTTTGGGTTTCAGCGTGACCTCTTCTCCCAGCATATTAAACGGTGATTGGTCTGCGCTGGTTCCGGTTTTATAATCAAATACATCGGACACGATGTCGTTAACTTTTCGGTAGAGCAACCGCAAAGGAATGTCTACCGGGCAGGCATCCTCGCACAGACCGCAGTCGATACAACGCCCCCCCATATGAACCGCCCGAACCAGATGGAAAATCGGAACTTCCGGCGGAATACTGCCCGTTGCGATAAGGTCGGTATGTTCAAGGCTGCATTCTTTGCAAAAGCATACCGGACAAATATCGCGGCATCCGTAACATTTGATGCATTTCTGTAACTCATATATCCAGCGTTTATATCGGTCTTCCTGGCTGAATTCCTCAGCCGCTTTAACATCCATGTTATTGTCTATACCGATCATCATTTTCAAAGGCGCTGCCTTTTCAGGTTCGAGGTAGGAACAATCCCCATGTTCCTTGAGTTTGGAGGGACAGCAATTGACGCTTATTGTCTCTATATTGTCCGGTATCAACTGATTC
>JAOUGB010000058.1 GCA_029857875.1 Desulfobacteraceae bacterium
CCCAAACCCCTTGTAGTCGTGGAATCCCCCACAAAGATAAGAACCATTAAAAAATATCTCGGCAAGCAATATAACGTCGCCGCCACCGTCGGCCATATAAAAGACCTTCCGGCAAAGGAAATGGGAATCAACATTGAAGAGGGATTCAAACCCAAATACACCAATATCCCCGGCAAGCAAAAAGTTATAAAATCTTTAAGACGGGCCGCAGGTGATACGACAGATATATACCTTGCACCGGACCCGGACAGAGAGGGCGAAGCCATTGCATGGCACACGGCTGAAATACTCAAGAAAAAGGGAAGAACATTTCACAGGGTACTTTTTCATGAGCTCACAAAAAATGCCATTCATGAAGCGATGAAATCGCCCGATAAACTCAACCAAAATAAATATGAAGCACAACAGGCACGCAGGATTCTCGACAGACTGGTGGGATACCAGATCTCTCCTTTGTTATGGCGTAAAGTAAAAGGGGGGCTTAGTGCCGGCCGCGTTCAGTCTGTTGCCGTACGAATCATTTGTGATAGAGAGCGGGCCATCCAGGCCTTTGAAACTGAAGAATACTGGTCGATTACCGCCCATCTCGAGGACAATTCACCCCCGCCGTTTACGGCAAAGCTGGTGAAAAAAAATGGGGATAAAATTAAAATCCCCGATGAAAAGACATCAAATGTTATCATCGAGGAACTGTCCGAAGAAAAATTTATCGTTGAAAAAATTCAGAAAAAAACAGTGAAAAGGAATCCATCCCCCCCGTTTATCACCAGCAAACTACAACAGGAAGCCATCCGGAAACTTAGATTTTCCGCAAAAAAAACCATGATTGTGGCTCAGCAGCTCTATGAAGGTATAGAGCTGTCCCCTGGTGAACCTGAAGGACTCATCACTTACATGCGTACAGATTCCACCCGAATTTCCAACGAAGCTGCAATGGAAGCCCTTAAACTCGTACGGGAGAAATTTGGGGATGAATATGCACTTCAAAAGCCGCGGTTTTTCAAAAACCGAAAAAAAGTTCAAGATGCCCATGAAGCCATACGCCCCACGTCGGTCTTTAATACACCGGAAAAAATAAAATCCTTCCTTTCCAAAGATCAGTTCGCGCTATACGAGCTTATCTGGAAACGCTTTGTTGCATCACAGATGAAGCAAGCCCTTATGAACAATATCACTATATCGATTGCGGCCGGTCCATATCTTTTTTCAGCAAGCGGTTCATCGGTGGCATTTCCCGGTTTTATGACGCTGTATATGACCACCGATGATCAAATTGAAAGCGAAAGACAAAAGACAAGAGATGATTTTCCCGAACTGAACGAAGGGGGGATTTTAAAACTCAATGAATTGGAGCCAAAACAGCATTTTACAATGCCCCCTCCGAGATTTTCAGAAGCGTCTTTGGTTAAAGAGCTCGAAGAAAACGGCATTGGCCGACCCAGCACCTATGCCGCTATCCTGTCTACCATAAGGGAAAAAGGCTACGTGGATCTCGTAAAAGGATATTTCAAACCGAACGAACTGGGATTTATCGTTAACGATCTTCTGGTGAAAAGCTTCCCTGATGTATTCGATGTGGAATTTACCGCCAATATGGAGAATGATCTTGACCGCATAGAAACCGCAGAGGTGGATTATTCAGAAATTTTAACACAATTTTACGACGCGTTTAAAAAGGAACTCGAAGCAGCTTCAACAGGAATGCTCAGTGTAAAAGGCATCGGGTTTTCAACAGACCTCACCTGTCCTCAATGCAATCACCGGCTTCATATACGGATGGGGAAGAACGGACAGTTTTTAGGGTGCAGCAATTATCCGGAATGCACCTATACCCGAAACTATACCCGGGATGAAAAAGGGGTCGTTCATGCCATTGAACCGTCTTCTGATCAGACATCGGACCGAATTTGTGATAAATGCGGTAAGCCCATGCTCATTAAGGAGGGGAAATACGGTACATTCTATGCCTGCTCCGGTTATCCGGATTGTAAAACCACCCAGTCAACAAATTCAAACAGCAGCGGGGAAAAAACCGGCGTCGATTGTCCTGAACAAGACTGTGACGGAGAACTTATTCAACGATCGTCCAAACGGGGAAAAATCTTTTACGGGTGCAGCCGTTTTCCGGCTTGCACCTTTGCATCCTGGGACAAGCCTGTGGCAAAAGAATGCCCCGAGTGCGGCGCCAAGTTTCTGGTGGAAAAAACGACGAAAAAACAGGGAACTTTTCTGGCCTGTAATGCCAAGGGTTGCGGATTCAAGGCAACGTCCGAATAAATTCTTTGAGATCTTCAGATGCCAGGCTCTGCCATAATGTCTCTTCCTTGTGAGGCTCCAGGGTAATGGTGGGCGACAAACCTTTCTCATTTATAAACTGAAAAAGACCTGCAAAGTCTGCATTTCCTTTCCCGACTGCCAAATGTGTATCTTCTTCGCCGTTGTTGTCATGAAGGTGAAGTTCCATTATTTTTTCACCAAGCGTTTCCACCCATTCTTTGAGAGGGCTTTTTCCAAAAACATGATGATGCCCTATATCCAAACAAAATCCGAAAGCATCGGATGAAATCGCATTAAAAAGGGCGCAGTGCACTTCAGGACTCGTCTCATAAACATTTTCCAACAAGAGTTTAAAACCGAATCGCTCTGCACGACTTACATGGGATTTCCATGTCGCAACACTGTTGGCCAGCCATTCTTTCCAATGCTCTCTATAATAGCATGGATCATAACCGGTGTGGCAAACCACATTGACAGGCTCAAAAACAGGAAGGATCTCAAAAAAACGCTCCAGCCGTTTTCGTGTTGCCTTTAGCAGCAGACTATCGAGTCCGCCCGGAACCAAATCCATAAAAGGACCGTGCAACGTTATTTTTCGACTGTTTATTTTTAAAATTTCTGCGATATTTCCAAACTCTTTATCTGATATTGAATCCAGGGCACCCGCATCTATTCCAATTTCAGGGTTCATGCCGTATTCCATAAACAAAGGAAGGTAATCATTTTTTAGTTTTAGAAAGGGAACATTCACCTGTACTTTTTTAAGTAAATTTATAAAATATCTTCGTTCATCCATCATCTTTTCTCAACGTTTAATTTGTTGGTATAGCACTTAAATCAATTGATAAGCAATGGCCCTTAATTGGTCAAGTGTTTTCATTGTGCTTGTATGTCCATGACAACTCAGCTTAACCCCGTAATAAACGAATTATAACCTGAATCTTGCATGGAAATTAATAAGAATCTTTATAACAGAATTTGAAACGCTCAGTTTAGGTCTTATAATGGCTTGTAATGACCGACTACATTTTCACTGCTCTCCCTTTAAAAAAGGTATAGCAAAATGTACCGTCTTCTTCAGTTGCCCGGTACAAGTCTTTAATCCCCTTATTCCATGTATCTTCATCGATCAAGTCCAGAGACAGCGCTTGTTCCTTAACGCCTTCGACCATTGCTATAAATGTTTTTTTTGAGAAACCCTCTACAAAATCGGGTCTGCTCGAATCAACATACACGAGGCGTGGAGAGACGACAGCCTCTTTAAATCCCGCTGCATTCAACAGTGGATATAATTGTCGTCCAATCAGTGAGTTGCCTTTTAAACTCGCCTGAACATCTATTAAACACTTAACTGACAGCAGGGCCTCTTTGCTTTCGGGATAGCAATAAAAGGATCCGTGATCACCTTCAATCACGGTAATCGATCCCCCTTTTTTTAATACCCTTCCAAGATTTACCAATGCATCAATCGGTTTTTGGAGATGTTCAAGGACAAAACAGACAAAAATATGATCGAAACTTTCCGCTTCAAAAGGCAAATCGAAAATATCAGCCTGTCGGAATATTACATTTTCCGCTTTTACCGCCTTCTTTGCCTGATCTATTGAATCCTGCGAGATGTCTATCGAAACAAATTGAGCGTTCGGGCAGTTTTGGGCCAAAATAGAAGTTTGGGCGCCTATGCCGCATCCAACCTCCAACACCTTGCTCTCGGGAGGATAACGGGTATCAAAATGTAAAAGTTCCGCCAGGGTGCCGGCTTGATCGGCTAATCTGTTTGATTCTTTTTTCGAGTATCCGTGTACGTATGTTTTCATCAAAGCCATCTCTTGTTTAACTAAGGAGTACAAATCCTACTCGATATTTTTATATGTGTTCACCGGGTGTGAGCAATTAATTTTCGAATCTAGCATAGAGATATCAATAGTCATACAGCCTCAACGTTTAAGCTAACCGCCATTTACAAGTGTTGCGAAGCTTACGCAGAGCAACACTTTTCAATGTATAGTTCAGCGCCCGGTTAGCCTTTCCCGAAGATTTAATTTTGGGACTTCTCTTCCTTCACCGAATTTTAAAATCCAAAATTCGGATTCTTAAACGTTATATTATATGTAATAGCTTGTTGTGGTCAGATCCCTATTTCGCTTATCTTGGTGCGACCCCATTCACTATTCATTCACTATTTTTGCTTCGCAGGACCGAAGGAGCGGATGAAAAGATCGCGAAGGGCCTGCCGGCCGTCATCGGAGAGATAGCGGGTTCCGGTACCGGCAAACGTATCTGAGGTAATCACCGGTGTGTTCTCAACCCATTGGCTGTCCTCCCAGGAAAACCACCCCTTTCGTTCCTGATCATAGACGCTCAGCGGCCGGTTAAATAGTTTTGCCAACTCGACTCCCCAGCCGGTTCCCCCCTTGACGGTGTTGTCCGCCTGTATCCAGCCGACCGCAATGACATGGTGGCCGTTATTAACCATGTGAAAAATGGACTGGATGACTTTTCGGATCTTATCCGTCCGGGAGTAAGTGCGTTTCATCAGCTTAGACACAATTTCCATGCTGACATCGCCCTTTTGCAGCTCTTCCTGGTTCAGTACCCGAACGCCCCGGGTGCGCTCGGGATTGTGCCCCTCAAATGATATGTTCACCTCTTTCATGTGCCAGGCCTCGGCAAGTTTGCCGAATTCCGCCTCAGCGCCCTTGTGGCCCCCGCTGTAAAGCGTGATAGTTGAAATGTCTGTCATTTTTTTATCTCCTGAGTTTTTTAAGACGTTGTGCGATATGCAAAAAAACACCCCGCCGCATTTCGGCAGGGTGAGCGGCTAAAGTAATTCAGCTTTTTAGTATTGCAACCCTGGTCGTCATATTTTTTTCAAACAAACCTGCCCTGAATTTTTGCGCCCAGAATCAATTGAGGTCTGACCAAGCTATCTGGTCCAATTTGGGTCTGACCAAGTTATCTTTCTTAATTTACATTAAAAATGTCCCTGAAATAGGTGTTATCAATCCAAAAATCATGCCTAACAATTTAAAATGTTATATTTTTTTAATAGCTTGCCGTGGTCAGACCCCTATTTCCTATTTCTGCTATGTTGGCGGACATGGTAGAAAATAATTTACTCTTTATAATTTCCTTTAAAGTCAGTTTCATAAATTTTAATAGAAGGTAGAGTTGAATCTCTAAAATCTAGTTGTATCGCTTTCCGACCATATAATCTTTCTTTTTTAGTTTCTTTAATAGACGACCATGGAATAAACTTAACGGGGTATCTTTTGAATATCATCTTAACGCTTAAATACAAAACTTCGTTATCCATAAATATTAAAGCACATTTTCTATATCGTATTATTCCAACCTGTATTGTTGTTTTTAATATTTCTTCCTCATTGGGAAATGTTTTACTTTCAAAGTAATTTACTAGTTTTGAAATCCCACTTGTTTTTGACAAAATTGAAAACATATAAATTATCACATAATCTTTTAGGCATAACGCGGGCATGACCTGCTGGAATGGAGCGCAGCGAAACCCCAGTCACGGTTCATGCCATGGTTATCTTTTCTTATTATTTATAACACTTGAGACCATAGTGTTCCTCTATGGCCTCAAAGTCATTATCATTGTGAAGGAGTGGTATGTCGTTTTCTAAAGCAACAGAGGCGATCATGCAGTCCACGGATTTTCGAATGGTGATACCTTTACGTCGAAGGCGCCTGTAAATTTCAGAAGCCTTCAAAAAGACCGGATAGGGCATCGGCAAGAAGAGTAATTTGTTGAAAAGATCTCTCGTTTTTTTGAACTCTGAATCCTTCCTAATTCCTTGGAGAACCTCAGTTAGGACAATACCGCAGATGCATATGTCTTCACGATTTATTATCAAGTTCTCTAAAGCGTCAACGTGGCCTGAAGATCGTGCAGCAAAAAAATCGATCCAAACAGTAGTATCAACTAATACCATCATAATTCATGTCCGCGACGCCACTCATCAAGATTTCCCTTCCAGTCAATATTACCTTTGAGTTTAAGAATCTCGGTTTGAGCTTCGTGTCTGAGAAGTTCTCGCAAGGCATGATCAATCAAAGCTTTCTGGGTTTTAATACCTGTAGCTTTCATGCAGTCTTTTACGAGTTTATCATCAAGCACAATATTCGTACGTTTCATTTCGGAACCTCCTCAAGCATTTTTGTACACATTATATCAAATAATTTGTGTATTGCAAGAAGGTTTTGAAAGATAACGGGCGCTTCAGCGGCGAGGCTTTGCCGAGTTCGACTAGAAAGCGCAATGTTATGCCTGGTCATTCATAATGAGTCCACATCCGAATAACTTTAACCACTTTTTCGTCATCAAGAATCTGATAGACTATCCGGTGTTGTATATTTATCCGCCGGGAAAAGGCCCCGGATAAATCACCTAATAACTTTTCGAATGGTGGAGGAAACTGGTAGGGATTTTCCCGCAATATTTCAATCAGCTTTTCGGCTTTTGGACGTATCCCGGCAGCGGAAAGTTTTTTGGCGTCTTCTTGAGCCTGTTTTGTGAAAACGACTTGCCACATTACCAGTCAAGTTCCTGGGTACATTCCTCGATTGGCGTGGCCAATCCTTCACGAATTGAATCCCTCATGCCAGGAATATTCAGCAGGTACATGGTTTCCTGAATAGCGCGCCAGTCATCCTCTGAAATAAGCACAGCACTGCCGCGCTTACCCTTTATGATAATTGGTTCGTGGGAAGACGCTGCTTCGTCAATAAGTCGATATAGCTTTGCTCTTGCTTCACTAGCTGTAAGTGTCGGCATGATTTACCTTTTAATTTTATAGAATTTATTATATCTTAAAAGTACGACATTGCGTACGCGTTGTCAAATTGTATCACAGAGGCATAACGCAGAAGTCGCCGGCTGGTGTGAAGCTCAGCGAAACACCAGTCGGGTGAACTTAAAGGTTATGTCGGTTTGTGGTTCCTCGTGATACTCGATCGATCAACTCAGCAAGACGTAAGTATGCATTTGGAACGTGAATTCAACATGATATCTCACGCACCGATCCGTATTGATCGATGTAACGTTCACTATCTTCTTGCCATCGCTTACTGAATAAAAGTTATAATCTGAAGTACATCCCCAATTTTCCCCCAGCTGTTTCTTTTGGGTTTATTTCAAATTTTTGATTATGTTCTTAAGCGTGTCATGCTGATTTTTCATAATATTACTAAGTATCTGCATTGACTGCTGCTGTTTATTCATCGCGTCCTGAAGTTGCAACTGAAGTTGCTGGGACATATCCGTCATGGTCTGCAGTGTTCCATCGATATCCCGGTCATTTTCTGTCAGCGATTTCTCCTTTTGCTTCAGTAGAAGAGCGTACTTGTCGAATTTGTCCGCTATATCAAGAGCATTTTTTATATCAGCGTCGTTTATACGTTTGTTTTTCTGTGCTTTGATCTTTTTTATCTCACGGCGTATATCTGACGATGCTTTCTGGCTGAAAGTGATAAGCTGCTTATTTGTATTCTGAACCTCTGCCCGGCGCTCGGAGACAGTCGGCATACTACGCGTTTTGGCCGCTCTGTCAGATGATCGGCTTGAAGCAGATGCAGCATACCTGCTGAACTGACCGGGCTGTGACGGGCTCATGTCTTTTGAACCCGAAGACGATCCCGAGACACTTTTGTCCCCACTTATCGGACCGGTAGCGTATGATGCGCCGTACAAGTTCAAAACCATAAAAGCTACAAACAAAATCACTTTCTTGCTCATGACTCACCTCCATAATCATGCGGGTGTTGAGGGTCGTACTTCAGATTATAAGTTTCTTAGTTATAATGTTTTGAGGTCTGATCTCAAAAAGTATGCATTCCACATTTAATGGGCGTTGAAAAACGGAATCGGTGGACCGAGCCCACCTTAACTGGTTATTTGTTTTTCCATCTTTAATAGTTATCAAAAGTAAACGGCAGACTTGACCCATTTTCACTTCCCGTTTTTCTCATTGGATTTGCCGCATAACGGTGCGGATAACCAGCGGGCGGTTCTACTGTAACGTTTTTTCAGGTATATAGTGTAAAAAGCCCGCGATTCTTCCCGTCTGGTTCATCCGTAGGTTATATGAGCAATTATGGTTAAAATTAAAAGCAGTTATGTAACATGCCGTTTCTGCATCAGACACCTCCAGGCTCTAGGTGGATTTGGACGATTCGATCCAAAGTAGCTTGATTGCAGTGAAAGAATCTCAAAGAAAGGCTCCACTGCCAAGACTATATCCCCTGCAGTTCGTTGAGGTGGACCAGGTCCTTGGCGATGCTCATCAGCGTTGCCAACGATTGTTAGCCACAGGCCAACTTCTTCCAAATGAGTAGCGACATTTTTGGCAAACCTTCTTCGATCATTTTCAGAACTAAATGAGTGAAAACAGCCTCTGTCAAATACAAAACCAAAAGGAGCACCTTCAATTTTGTTCTTAAGAAAATCAACAAGCATGAAATCGCATTCGACATTGGCTTTAGAAGCTTTTTCTTTTGCCTTCTCTAAAGCAATGTCCGAAGTATCTGTACCAATAACCTGAAAGTGTTTCTGGGCAAGCCATATGGAATTGTCTCCGGTTCCACAGCCGATATCTAAAACTTTGCAGCTCAGAATAGGTTTTTGGGCCACAACTTCGATAAGATTGAAATCTGGCTGGCCGATATCCCAAGGAGTATCCCCTGATTTGTATCTTTCTCTGTAGCGCTCTTCGATTGTCATCTGATTACACCTTATAGAAATGTCATATAACAGTCGGCATAAGGCGCGGTGGTTTTTTGCCGTCGCCCTTAATGCCGTTGTTAGCAAAATATTTTACTTTTCTCTTTTGAATAGAGCATAAATGTATGGCCTTGGATCACCAAAAGGATTTATGTACGTATAGTCAAAATGAGAAACAAGTTTAAAAGATGAACCTAAGTTTGTTGATAATTCATTAACGGAGTACCTATGGAGCGTCAAACCGGCACATTTAGGCGCACCTATCAATGAAAATTCTGCAAATACGGCATGACCACCTATTTTTAGAATTGATTTTAGATTTTCAAAATACCCTTTGATATCATTTTCATTGGTTAAGAAGTGCAAAACAGCCCTATCAATCCATATGTCGACTTCCGGTATGGGCTCTTTGATTGGCTG
>JAOUGB010000059.1 GCA_029857875.1 Desulfobacteraceae bacterium
GAGAATCGATTCAGCCATTTCGACTGCAGCCGATGCTGGTGCATAAAAGGCACTTCCTGTTTTAAGAAGTCCGACAATCTCTGCGCCGCCATTGGCTGTTCTTTCCACAAGAGCGTTAATACGGTCTTGTGGAAGCAATTCTGTAATCGGAATACCGGCGACCGTAGAGTAGCGAGGCAACGGCACCATAGTATCGCCATGCCCGCCTAATACAAATGCTGTTGTATTTTCCACGGAAACATTAAGTTCCATTGCAATAAAAGTCCTGAATCGCGCTGAATCAAGCACGCCAGCCATACCGATAACTCGGTTTTTAGGAAAACCGCTGGTTTCATAAGCAACATGGCACATGGCATCAAGAGGATTACTTACAATAATCAACACAGCATCCGGGGAGAGCTTCGCCACCTCTTGGGTAACATTTTTCATAATTTTTGCATTGGTACTTAAAAGATCGTCCCGACTCATGCCTGGTTTTCTGGGGATGCCGGCGGTGATAATAACAATGTCAGAGTTTGCTGAAGGCGCATAATCGTTCGTTCCTGTTGGATGGGCGTCGTGCTTTTCAATGGGTGCAGCCTCAGCAAGATCAAGGGCTTTGCCTTGGGGAAGCCCTTCAACAATATCCACCAACACGACATCACATAACTCTTTTTCTGCCAGTCGCTGGGCTGCAGTTGCACCGACATTTCCGGCACCGACAACGGTTACTTTTTTGTCCATTATGATTCTCCTTTTTTATATTAGTGCATTTCGATATCTTGATGAACTCTAAAAAGATTATTTCCAGTGTATTTCAACTGATAGAATGGGAAAAAATACTTAGTTTACAACGACCCAAAAGGTAATAAAATTATAATTTTGATAACATAAAATCGAATGTTGTCAATATATTTATGAGATAATCTATTTTTCTTGTTGTTGACATAATGTGCATGGCAGGATAAGAAATACGTGAAGCAATTTTAGACCTTTGAAATTATAATGACATAAAGGAATGTTATTTGAGATGCTCAATTTAAGTAAGATATTTTTTTCATCATGTCACGGCTCCACAAATTTCTTCGAAATTTTTAAATGGAATAATTGAACAAAATGTAATAATATGTCATTGTATCAATAATTCATTTTCTTCGGTTCATGAGGGAATATCCTTTCATGATCATATCACAAAAAATTTAAACTTTACCAATGTGGCTTGGGGTTCAACATGAATATAATAAAAAAGATAAAAACATTGTTAAAGGAAGCAGAACTCTATCATTCCCAGGGGTTATTGTATGAGGCGATAGCGAAATATAATGATGCAACCGAACTCATACAGAAAAACGAACAACTTAAAAACAAAAAAAACCTTCTCGAGGGAATATCAAATAAAATCAACATTTTGAAAAAGGATATCTCCAAGATCGAATTGGCGCCAAAGAAACCTGAAGTCTCAGAAAATATTCAAGACCTGATTAAAAAGATGTACTCGTTTTCACCCGATATGGATGAAGATGCAAAAGCAATTGAAGGCGCAGTGGCATTGGCAAAGTTCGGTCAGTTTAAAAGAGCGATATTAGACTTTAATGAACTTATAAAAAAAGATTCGACCCGTGTTGATGCTGCCAAGAACATCTTAAGGTGCCATATGGCACTTTTTTCAATAGAAGAAGCCATATCTCAGTATGAGAACTGGCTTTTAGACGATATATTTCATCCTAACCAGTTGGATAAAATATATATTTTCTTTGAAAACCTCTTGAAAAGTGAAGGAGTTGAAAAAACGCTTCCAAAGACGAAAGAGGAAGTGAATGAAGTTAAAGTAAAGGCATCACCAGAAAATGATCAGGCTCAAATTTCCGAACCAGCGGATGCCGAGTTGGAGCAGAGTGAAGTTGAATCCGAAGCCGGAAGTGAGGATGTTCTTGACGTCAACTCCATAGGAATATCTGTGGACAGCGGCCCTCAAAAAGGTCATGTATATGAATTTAAAGTCAGGTTCCAGTTGGGAAAGGTTGTCAGCCTTCTCATTCCAAGCAGAGATAAAGATGTGATAGAAAATTTTAAAGTCGGAAACGAGATTCACGGTGTTCAGTATTATTCTAACGTTGGCCTGTTTAAAGGATCGGGCTTAGTTTCTGCAGTAAAAGAAATCACAATAGGCCCTTTACGGGGAGATTATTGTGTGGACATTGAGGTTGTGGTTCATTAGACCATCATACCGTTGAAAATGTTTTTTTTAATATATGGGCATTAGGCTTTAATAATTTCCTGTTAACTGAAATTAATTTCTAAGAATACCCTATGATTCATCTTTTTAAATCTATATTGAATAAAAATATCGCCAAAATAATAACGAAGCATACGATTTGACTTGAAAATTATAATTTCAAAAAGAATCAAGACATAACATAGGACTTGAAAAATTTGAGATAAATTTTTAAAATATTAATTTATAAATGTCATATCGTGATGATTTGACATATCCTAATCCAATGATACGGGGCTGATGTTATATGGCTATTTTAAATCTTAAAAAAAGACAGATCGAATGTAAAATCGTATATTACGGACCTGGAAGATGTGGTAAGACAACGAATATGGAACATATTTATAAGTCATATAAAAAACAGGTGACTGGCGAGATGGTTTCCATTGATACAGAAGGTGATCGGACTCTTTTCTTTGACTTTCTTCCCATGGGGCTTGGTGAGATAAAAGGCTTTGATGTTAGGGTTCAAGTTTACACAGTTCCCGGTCAGGTTCAATACAGATCCACCAGAAAACTTGTATTAAAAGGGGTTGACGGTGTGATTTTTGTCGCTGATTCACTAGCGGTACGGCGTGAAAAAAACATGCTGTCTTTGAAGGATTTACAACATAATTTAAAAGAATACGGGATCAACATTTTTAAAATTCCTCTTGTCATGCAGCACAACAAAAGAGATCTTGCTGGAGAAGGGCTTCCTATTATGGCTGTCGAGCAAATGGAAAGGGATTTAAATAGACAGCTTAAAGTGCCTTCTTTTCCGGCCAGCGCTATCACGGGGCAAGGTGTTGGAGCGACGTTAAAGGAATGCTTGAAGCTAACATTAATATCGTTAAAAAAAGAAATGAAATTAGGACAGTAAGTATTAATAATGGGAAATTTCGCTCTTGCAGGAAATCTTAAGTTTCTGAGTCTCGGTGATATTTTACAATTCCTCGGTTCAAATTCAAGCACAGGTGTTCTGTATATTACAAGTAGATATACCCAAACCCAGGGGAAAATATATTTCGTCAAAGGGAACCCTGTAAATGCGTCGGCGGGATCATTGGTCGGGATAGATGCATTGAACTCACTTTTTGGATGGGTTGACGGAGGATTCGAGTTCAGAGATGAAGGTGTATCTTGTGAACGGATTATTAAAAAAAGTCGCATGCAAATTATCCTTGACGCCTTAAGCATGCTCGACGATGGTCAAATTGAAAGGTTGGGCCCCGTGTCATTCTCCGAAAAATCAAAATCTTCTGGAAATTCAATCAAACTGCCCATTATAAAAGGACCTCTTATCGATTATACATATATCGTTGACGAGGAAGAATTCCGTGCAAACAACAAGATCGTGGCGGAAGGAAAACACGGTGGGTGGTTATGGGTCATTTTGGAAGGTGTAGCAGAAATTGTCAAAAAAACCCCCACAGGCCACTTAAAATTGCTCAGGATCGGTGAAGGCGCATTTATTGGGAGTCTTACTTCTTTCTTAATGTTAGAGGGAACAGTTCGAAGTGCGGCAATTTTTGCTGTAACCAATGTCCAACTGGGTGTCCTCGACTCTCGTAGCCTTTCAGTTGACTTTTTACGTATGTCCAATTCTTTTAGAAACCTTGCCATAAGTCTTGATAAAAGGATGAAACAGGTCACTGATATGGCAGTTGATATTCATTTGAACAAGATACGGCTGGAAGAATATATTAACATCAAAAACCAGGTGATTAAGCAGGGAGATGGTGAAGAGAATTTGTTTGAAATTACTGAAGGAGTCGCCCATATTGTCCGGCATACCGAGCATGGATATGTACCGCTTGGGAGTCTTTATCCGGGAGATTTCTTTGGCAATATTCCATTTCTTGATCTTGGACAAGAACCATTTCATGCTTCCGTTTTTGGCTCGGATAACCTCGAGTTCAAAAAGATATCGCCTGACAGCTTTCAACAGGAATACAATCAGCTTCAACCCACAATTAAAAACTTTATTGATCATCTTGCAACCTGTATATCGGTAACCTCAATGGTCACATGCGAGTTTCATAAAAAATCCAGTCGGAAATAAACCCTGGAATAATGATTTTCAGCTAAAAAAATGAGACATTTGAAAAATAGAAATTTTTGTTCGAGTTCAAGGAAGGCGAAAATTTTAATCAAAGGGATACACCGAGTATTTTGAGGATTAAAATTTGAGCCTGACGCATAAATTGGGCAAAAAGGGGTGTTTTGCAAAGGTCTCAAAATCGATTGCCCGCAAAACCATCTAAATTTGGGGGAAAAACATGGAGATAAATGAAAGAAGACATCATCCAAGAATCAACGCACTCCATCTGATATCCTATAATTGCATTGATGCGACCAAGAATGTTGTCGCACAGGGAATGGGAAGAACTTTAAATGTCAGTGAAGACGGTATTCTGCTGGAAACGCATGTTTCAATAGACCCAAAATATACTGTAGAACTGGCAATAGGTCTTGAAGATGAACTGATTAATATCAAGGGTAGTATTATTTTCTCCACACCCGGGAAAGATGAAAAGTATGAAGCAGGAATCGAGTTCGTCGAAACTGATGACGCGTCAATTGAAATTTTAAAAAAATATATTAAAGTGTTTTCGGAACAGTGAGTCTTTAAATATTTTTCCAAAGGAATGCGTGAAGAGATGTATCTGAATAAAGGATTCAATTGAATGGAACAGGCTGTAATTGAAACAAAATTAGAGGCGTTAAATCTAATCAAAAGAGGTAAAGTACGGGATATATACGATCTTGGTGATTATCTTCTGATGGTAGCTACAGATCGAATTTCCGCCTTTGATGTGGTCATGCCCAACCCAATTCCTGAAAAAGGAAAAATTCTAACTCAAATCTCCCTTTTTTGGTTCGAGATAATGAGACCGATTTTGCCCAATCATGTGATCTCCGCTAACGTGGATGACTATCCTGAAATATGCAGACCTTATTCGGAAATACTTCGTGGAAGGAGCATGCTTGTAAAAAAAGCTGAACCATTGCCCATCGAGTGTATTGTAAGGGGATATATATCCGGATCCGGTTGGAATGATTACCAGGTTTCCGGCAGTGTCTGCGGTATAAAACTTCCTGAAGGTCTGAAAGAATCCGAGAAGCTTCCCGAACCTGTTTTTACGCCCTCGACCAAAGCAGACTCAGGTCTTCATGACGTTAATATAGATTTTGAAAAAACCGTAGAAAAGATCGGAAAGCCGTTGGCCGAAAAAGTCAGAACACTCAGTATTGAAATCTACAACAAAGGTGCCGAACTGGCGTATAAAAAGGGTATCATCATTGCGGATACGAAATTCGAGTTTGGCCTTTTGAATGACGACCTTATACTCATAGATGAGATTTTGACTCCGGATTCTTCAAGATTCTGGCCCCAGCCATTCTATAAACCCGGGAGGGCGCAAAAAAGCTTTGACAAGCAATACCTCCGTGACTACCTGATTTCCATCAACTGGAATAAAAAGCCCCCGGCACCATACCTACCACAAAATGTAATTACCAATACACGCAATAAATATCTGGAAGCATTTCAGCAACTCACAGCAGCAACCCATGCGCTTTAGAGAAAAAATCGTCAATCTGTCCCAGATCGATTTCAGTGATGATGCTTTTCGTATCACTACCGAGAAGCAAGTGGATGATTTGATACACTCAATAAACCATGTTGGGATATTGCATCTTCCATTGTTATTGAAAAAGGAAGCAAACTATACGATTATATGCGGTTTTCGTAGAATTGAAGCCTGTCGACGCCTGAATTGGTCTAAACTTGAAGCGATGATTCTCGACTCTGATACCATGAGGCTCGAGTGTATAAAATATGCCATTACAGATAACGCATTTCAAAGACCCTTGAACTTAATAGAAAAATCAAGGTCCATCGAAATGCTATCCGACTTTTTCAAAGATATTAACAGGCTGTCCGAAGAACTGTCGGTATTGGGTCTATCTGAACATCCATCAATGATCAAAAAGCTCAAAGACATTTGTCATCTTCCTGAGCTGTTTCAAAAAAGCATCCTTTCCAATACAATTTCCCTTGCCATGGTTTTGGAGCTTGCTGGAATGTCGTGGGATGATGCGAAAGGTTTTATAAATCTTTTTAATGCCCTTAAATTGAGTCTTAATAAGCAAAGAGAAATCGTGACGCTGGCAAAAGAAATTGCCATGCGTGAAGACAAGTCTATTCTACAGGTTATTGAAGAATCTCATCTGAAGAAAATCTTGATGAATGAGGACCTTGATAAAAATCAAAAGGCTCACAATATAAGGATATATTTAAAACAGCGACGCTTTCCAAACATAGCTGTCATCGAAAAATCTTATGAAAAATATCGTCAAAAATTGAATCTTGAAAGGGGTTTTAAACTGATTGCGCCAATCAATTTTGAAAGTCCAACCTATACCTTGCAACTTAGTTTTAGCAACATGACTCAACTCAAAGGCCTTAAAACTGCTTTTGACGCTCTCATGGAAAACCCATACCTAAATAAAATTGTGGATTGATCGCACACCATATTAAGACCATTATTGAAATAGAAATACCTTATATTGCAAATAAAGATTGAGTTCTATTTATTGAAAAATTAGGCAATTAATTCATGATGAGTTAAAAATGATCTGAGTTTGGATTAAATATCAATGGGTTATGTCAATAAGTCCAATGAATCATTGAAAATTCTTCTCAATCGCAATAAAAAGTGAATATATTTTCTTGACTAAATAAAAAGCACCATTTATATAAAGCTTAATTAAATAAATATGGTTCAGGTAACTATGGGCATAAAGGAAAGGAAAGAACGGGAAAGAGGGAGAAGACGGCAGCAAATAATGGTTGCCGCAAAAAGAGTTTTTTCAAAAAAGAGCTTCAACAAGGCAACCATGGAAGATATTGCCAAGGAAGCAGAACTTAGCCCAGGTACGATTTATCTCTATTTCAAAAATAAAGAAGAGTTGTTTGCCTCTCTATCGCTCAGAATTTTGCAATATATGAGCATCCGGCTGGAACATGTACATAACGAAAAGTATAAAGAGCCAAAAGAAAAATTAAAAGCACTCAAGGAAGCACTATATGAAGTCTACGAGTTTGATCCGCTTGTGCTGATTAATATGTTCCATCTGCAATCCAGCGAAACGCTGAAGAATTTATCACCTCATCTTCTTACGGACATTAAGGATTTATCCAGACATTCCTTTAGGTCCATGGCAAGAGTTTTTGAAGAAGGAATAGAAAAAGGAGAGTTTATCGACAGGCATCCGGTGGCATTGGCCGACATTGTATGGGCCTTGTTTTCAGGTGTTGTTCTTTGGGAAGAAAGTAAAAGATTGATTGACAGTAAAAAAGATTTCTTAAAACCGACCCTTGAAATTGCATTTGAAATATTTAACCGAGGGATAGAAACATGCCCTGAAGCAGCGAACTGAAATTCACCGGTTCTAAACAGATTGATTCAGGTATTAAATGGTTTGGTTTATAATGGCCAAAACAAAAGAAAAAGCGGCTATTCTAACAATTAACCGGAAAGGGGGTGATATCACAGTTCAGCTATGAGAAGAGAAAAGGCTGGTGTGTTTTTTTGCCGCACAATCAGCAAAACAACCCTCTCTTCCAGTGGCTATGGTTTTTTCAAACCGGAAATCGTGAGGATGCTTTATGTCATGTGGCTAAATAACTGTTGGTTATTCAAAATGACACCTTAAAAGGACGAATTAACTGAATTCCTAACAGGATAAATAAGTGCCATAGAATCTCAGCTAAAGCGTACCTTAAAGAATCCGGTAGTTAATCACTATGTTTCTAACTTTAAGGAGGTGTACTAATGGCATTTTTAGGAAAGTATGCCGAGGGTTACAATAAACCAGTAGATGTACTTCCTGGACGAGCATGGGCCGTTATTTTTGCTGGTACGACCATCAACTTATGTCTGGGATGTTTGTATGCGTGGTCCGTGTGGGTCAAGTATCTCACAGACGAAGTTTACTTGAAGGCTCACGGCTGGACTTCCGCTCTCACGGCAGAGCAGGCTTCCAACCCGGCGTCATTGTGTATTTTAATCTTTGCTTTGCTCATGATTCCCGGCGGGAAGATCCAGGATAAATACGGTCCTTCCGTGGCTGGCAGCATCTCTGCCATCTGCATGGGACTGGGTATGATTGTCGCTGGAACAGCTAACTCCTACGCCGGAATCCTCTGGGGGTTCGGTGTCGGCGGTGGTGTTGCCATGGGCATCGGTTATGCCGCTCCCGTTCCCGCAACACGAAGATGGGTCGGACCGCACCAAGTCGGTGTCATGATCGGCCTCACGGTCGCGGGTTACGGCGGCGCGGCCTTTTACGTGGCCCCGCTTATCAAGTGGCTGATCGTAAGCTATTCCCTTGGGACCTCATTCACGGTGCTCGGTATCGCTTACCTGATCGTCATCTTTATCGCAGCCCAAATTTTAAAATGGCCTGAAGAGGGATACGTTCCACCTCAACCGCCTGAGACGGCAGCGACAAAGGCGGCTGCTGCATCTGTGGTTGACTGGAAGACAGGAGAAATGATGGGGACATGGCAGTGTTATGCGCTTATTGCCCTGTTCTGCTTGAACACCCAAGCGGGCCTTCTCATCATCGGCCACGCCGCTAAAATTGTAAAACCCTTCCTGGAGCAAGGATTTATACTGGTTGCTGCAGGCGGTTTTATGAACGCCGCGGGTCGGGTCGGGACAGGCAAGTACTCGGATATCATCGGCCGGGACCGGGCCTACATGATCAATGCCGCGGTCGCGGCTCTCTGTCTATTCGCGCTGCCAGCGATGATTGCGGCCAAATCGCTTTTCATGACGTTCACGGCCTGTATGATCGCTTACTGGGTCTACGGCGGCGGACTGGCCCTGATGCCCTCCTATACGGCTGACTTTTACGGCCCCAAGAACCTGGGATTCAATTATGGTATCGTGTTCATCGGCTGGGGTCTGGGCGCATTCATGCCCAAGCTGGCAGGTAAAATCAAGGACGTAACCGGATCGTACGACACGGCATTCTATGTCGGAGGCGGACTGCTCATTCTCGCAATTCTGATTTCTTTGGTTACCAAGAAACCACAAAAATCAAGAGCATAACCCATCGATCTGGAAGGTTATGATCAACCTTAAATGAAAAGGCGGAAAGGGGCCAAAACCTTTCCGCCTTT
>JAOUGB010000641.1 GCA_029857875.1 Desulfobacteraceae bacterium
GTTAAGGGGTAGAGGAAAGAGGGTAGAGGAAAGAGGTCGGAGATCGGAGGTCGGAAGCTCAGAAGGTGAGAAGGTAAGAAAAAACTAACCTTCTAATCTTCTTACCTTCTTAACTTCTTGTCTGATTTCTTTGCTATTTTTTTAATCTTTACTTTTAATTATAGATTCCTGTATATTTTTTTTAATATCTTTTTGGTCAAATTATATCAGGAGTTGGCTTAGGCAATGTCGTCCGGCGCTTAGACCCCAAAGGATCTTTTAGTTTAGAGACATCAGGAGCACAGGTTTATGGAAAGCCATCAAAAAGTGTTGTTTATTGATGCAGCTACCGCATTTTACCGCATAAATCGGTACACTGTGGGTGAGCGCTTCTTCGGCCCGATCGATCTTGGCCTTCATCTTTCAGGCCGGCACAGATCTTTGAATATTGGAACAGGGCTGCTGGCAGGATCTATCTTTCCGGGTTCAAACCGGCTGTTTTTCAATGGATTTTCTCCGTGCTGGACCGGTTTTTACATTTCGTCCATGGGAGGCGCTGGATTGGTTTTTGATAATCTGGGCGTTAACATGATTTCTATCGTTAATAAAGCTTCCAGTCCCTCTATTTTATATCTCAACAGAGATGGCGGCGAGGAAGTTGACGTTAGAATTGAGCCGGTTCAGATTCAGAAAGTATGGCAGGGAGGACGCAGAGGTCTATATGCATTAATGGATTATACGTTTGAACGGTTTGGCGAGCATTATTCGAAGGATCCCCGAATTCTTGCAGTCGGGCCTGCTTCAGGAGTTACAGATTTTGGAGCAATCGCTTCTGTACCGATTTCCAGCGGCAAATTGGGTTTTGCTGACACATGGGCAGGACGCGGGGGGTTCGGCTCCAAGCTTTTGCAAGAACATGGAATCGCTGCAATCATATATGGAGGAACGTTTATTACCGAGGATTTTCGAGATAGAAAGGTGGCAGATCAGTGGTTTATCGATAAATATCAGAAAAAACTGGCGGCAAAAGATCTTGAGGCAACCACCAAATACCGGTTTGACCCTGAATTCCAGACAGGAGGAACCTTTGGGGTTAACTTTGCGACGTTAAACGGCAATATGGTTTCTTTTAATTACAGAAGTATCTTCATGAGCGAAAACGAAAGATTAGATATTCACAATAAATTCATTATTGAACATTATTTGAAACAGTTTAATGAGGAAACCATAGTACCGAAAAAACAAAAAACCTGTGGTGAGCCCTGCGTAGCGGTTTGTAAAAAAATGCACGGTGAATACAAAAAAGACTATGAACCTTATCAGGCTATGGGGCCTCTCTCGGGTATTTTTGATCAGCGGGCTGCTGAAAAGCTGAATCATCATGCTGATATGTATGGGTTTGATGCAATTTCTGTGGGTGGTGTTGTTTCGTGGCTGATGGAATGTCTATATGAAGGATATTTGACCCCAAAAGAACTTGGCGTCAAACAAATTCCGGTCTTTTCTCACAAGAATTTTAACATATCATCGGATTCTATGCACAATGCGGACATCGGCATAGCACTTCTTGATTCTATCATCGAAAAACGGAACATCCTCAACCTGGAAGAGGGGGCTAGAAAGTTTGCGCGCCAGCTTTCAAAAGACAAAGGTAAACAAATTATGGATGCGTTTGTTTATACTGCATATGCTCGAAATGGCTGGATGGTTCCCAACCAATACTGGACGCCGGGTGTGCTCTCTCCCATGCCGATTATGGGAAAATATTACATGTACTACGGGAAAGATTTTTTGCCGCCGCGCGAACTCGGCAGAAAAAATGCCGATCGTTTCCAAAAAGAATTGATGGTGGATAATTTGGGTATATGCCGGTTTCATAGAGGTTGGGCCGAAGATATGATTCCCGAAATTTTGGAGTCGCTCTATGGACTTAAGAAAAAATTTCTAAAAACGATCTCTGAAACGGCCAGCCGTATTAACGGTCGAAATTCATCTGTTTTTTGGGAGTCAAATAGAAATATAGAAATAATATATACCTTTTTGAAAAGAAAACAAATTGTTGATGGAAATAACGATGCCGAGCTTTCCAAATGGATTGAAAAATTTGAGGCGGATAAGAAAGAAGCTGCGTTAAATTTTTGGTATGAAATTCACAAAGGTATCCATGAATCACTGAAAGAATATTAAAAGGGAATACCAGGGGCCAAGTGCCAGGGATCAGGGATCAGATGTCAGAGATCAGAAGTCAGAAATCAGGGGTCAGGGATCGGGATTAAGGATAGAGGGTGGAAAAGTGAAC
>JAOUGB010000060.1 GCA_029857875.1 Desulfobacteraceae bacterium
TGATGCTGCCATCTTCAAATGGGATATCATTCAGAATTTCGCTAATTTTTTCAGAATCGGCCCAGTCCTCCTGAAGTGAATCAAAACTTGAATCTTTTTTATCTTTGATCAACATTGCTGTTGCAAGATTTACACCTGATGACGCCATATGCATAAGCGTAATGCGGTCTCTGGTTGTGGCCGCCGAAAAGACTGCTGATCGCATTTTTTTGTTCATTTCCAGTGATGCCGCAATGAGTATCGTAACAATGGACAATGTGACAAGAAGAGCGATTCCGTGATTGTTTTTTAGAAATTTTATCGCCATATATTTAATTTTTGAATTTTCTACAACTTATTAAAACGCAAATTTTAATGGCAGCTATTTATGCCGTCTGTATGGAAGAATGGAATGCTGGAATATTGGGGATAAAAACGGAAACAACTCATTTAAATTGTTAAAACTCCTTCAAACCCATCATTCCATTACTCCAATATTCCATTATTCCAACTGGGCGAAGCCCCTAAGTTTTATCTTATTCTTTCTTCTTCCTATAAACCGGCAGTGTTACCATGGTTTTGAACCACAAAGAACCTGAACTTTCGGCCAATTCGAGATTTATATCAATTGCTTTAGGTGTTGAATACCCAAAGTCTTCATCATCGGAATCCCAAAGATCATACGCTGTTCCATCTTGGTCATAATATTTAAATGTCAAAGATTTGACGTCTGTACACAATACAGGATCCCCGGCCTTTTCTTCAAATGTTTCATAGGGATACAGGTTGTCTGCCCGCTTCAACACATAATTTCCATCACCTGAAGCCTGAACGTAGTAAACGATTTCCGCAATTCCTTTTTCCGTTTTTCCGCCAAAGGATAGGTGTGCCAGCGAAGTAAATCTAAGTCTGGGGAAGGAGACTCCTTGAATATCAAAAATTTCGCCGACAATTCGATAAAGTTCAGGTGGTTCACCTAAAACCGGTGGTGAGTAGCCTGGAGGTAATGTTAAATGGATGGACTCAAGATCAACAATCATTTGGTTCAAACAGTTTTTTGCCATTTCATAAGATGCGGTCCCCTGATCAGAGGTTTCGTTTCCAGATAATAGGGAGGTATATGAAGTAAAAATGGTTGTGACGATGATTGCGAAAATAAAAATCGCAATCATGATCTCAAGCAATGTAAAGCCGCGATCCGCACAGCGTGAAGCGAATACCCGATAACAAGAACAGGGAGCAGGCAGCCTGTGATTTTTTTGTAACTTTTTAAGCATTACTTACGACCTTGAACCATCGTAATAATTTAGTCCTTTGCAACAAATCGATTTCAAAGGAACTTCGGGTATAATTTAATCAACTTATTCAAGTTTAGCACCCGAATTTTGCTAAAAATTCCTTGAAGTGACCCATTTTCGTAACATCTAAAGTATTACACGGCATCAATCCCTCAAATATTTATAAGCCCTTAAGTTGTAAATAAATTCATCGTTGCTTGAAGATATAAGGAGGTTAATTTTTTTCAGATCTTTAGCAATATTTCCGAGTGCTGTCGACTCAACATCATCAATGACAATATTCCAGCGGTAATCCGGGAATTCATCTCCAAAATCACCTGAATCGTCACCTATATCTTTCAGGCTTTCTGACTCAATTTCAGCCATTTTTATTTGCGCCAGCATGGGAGCAGTTGCATAAAATCTTACCTCATTGTTCATGGAAACGGTCTGTGCATGCATCCTATACACACTGACAAGAACAATGGCGATGATGGAAAGTGCGACCATGACTTCAAGCAGCGTAAAACCCCTTTGAGGTTGTAAGCTCTGAGCAGCGGTTTGCTCCGCTGTCATTGCTCGTCTTAGGTGGTGATCTACCGCTTTTTTCATTTTGTCTTTTGACCTCTTTCCTCTACCTCTATTCTCTGCTTATACGTTTTATTCAATCCTCAAACTCCGCATAACTATTATACAAACGAACCCGGAGTAAAAAAGGTTCGATAAGAAAAGAAAATTTTTCATTATCATCATTTTCAAGATGAATTATTGCCTTGTCAGAATAACCCTTTTCATTAAAATAAATATCTGCCTGACCCACTGATATTTTTTGTTGATCCGGATATTCAACATCCAGTAATTTTATGTCCTCGGGAAGTTTATATGCATTCGTTTCTGCAGATTGAAGCGCTTCTTCGAGCATTGCTTCGTGGGTTATCCACAATTTGCTAGAATCAAGACTCACGTGAAGAATATATCTTCTTTGCTCTCTGGCCGCACTTTCTTTTATATATGGGATTTTCAATAGAATCCATCGCGACACTTCTTTGGTGCTATCTGACAGAACATTACTCTGAAATCGAGGAAATGCAAAAAATAGCATAATGCTGATCAGAGAAATAACGACGACGAGCTCTATAAGCGTGAAACCTTTGATTCGTTCGAAGCCAGGCATAATGGTTTATTGGCATGTAACATTTAATGAATGCCCAAAAACATTTTACGGGTTCATCAACATTTATACATTAATGAAAATCGGTGGTCATAGAAGGAAAGAACGTACGGTTATGATTATTCAATCTCCCAGCTGTTAATATCTTTGTTCTTGTCTTCGCCCCCTTGGACGCCGTCTGAACCATATGAAATGATGTCATAATCACCGTGAGCACCAGGAGAAAGATAAATAAAATCATTGCCCCATGGATCTTTTGGTAGTCTTCCTTTCTCGAGATACCCGCCTTTACGCCAATTCTTTGGCAGCGTCCCTGTCTCGGGCTTCTCAATAAGTGCCTGCAGTCCCTGTTCCGTATCCGGGTACCCGCCATTATCAAGCTTATATAAATTAAGGGCTGTTTCCAGGCTCTCGATCTGCATTTTTGCTTTAAGTTGTTTTGCCTCTTCAGGACGACCCATGATCCGCGGTATAATAAGCCCTGCGAGGATCCCAAGTATGACGATGACAACCATTAGTTCAATCAGTGTAAATCCACGGCAGTCTGCTTTTTTAAAAAAAGATATACGATTCATTACTTTCCACCTATAAAACAATTGTACCCAAAACGAGGGTTGTATTTTTAGCATGTTATATTTTTTAAAACATTGATCATCTAACAAGCGTGCTCATTTCAAATATCGGCAGGCATATCGAAAGAACAATAAAGCCGACAATAACAGCCATAATCAGTATCATAACAGGTTCTAAAAGTGATGTCATGCTCATTATACTATTTTCCACTTCATTCTCAAATACATCTGCGATTTTATCCAACATGGCTTCCAGCTTTCCGCTCTGTTCCCCCACCTGAATCATTTGAATAGTAAGATCAGGAAATATTTTGCTGCCTGCCAGAGCAGGTCCCAATCCCTGTCCTTTTCCCACTTCTTTTGAAGCCTCTTCAATTGCATCGGAGATCAGGGCATTGTCGACGATATTCCTTACAATTTCAAGAGCAGACAACATGGGGACGCCATTTTCAAGAAGCGAGCCAAGTGTTCGGGAAAAACGAGCCACCGCTATTTTTTTGGCTAAAAGTCCAAAACGTGGTAATAAGAGTTTTATTTTATCGAAAAAATACCCCCCTTTTGCAGTTCTCCGAATGCGGTTTAGGGCAAACAATATGACTGCCAAAACAATAAAAATCATCCACCAGTAGTTCTTAAAAATACCACTAATTTTGATAAGAAAGAGCGTTGGTGCCGGGAGCGTTTGATTCATATCAGAGAAAATGGACGTTATGTTGGGAACAATAAATGTCAAAAGAAGAAACAGAACGAGCATTCCGATACAGCACATTAAAATCGGATAAGCCATAGCCGCTCGAATGCGATTTTTTAATGCCTCCTGTTTTTCGGTGATGTCGGCAAGCCGTTCTAATACGATGTCAAGGGCCCCTGAAGTTTCACCAGCTTTAACCATGTTGACATAAAGTGATGAAAAAGTCCCTGGAAACAAAGACAGTGACCGGGCGAAGCTGTTCCCTTCCACAATTGAATCCTTGATCTTTGCCAGCATTTTTTTAAATGCTTGAGATCTGATTTGTGATATCAGGGCATCCATAGCCGAAACAAGCGGAAGGCCTGCACCCAACAGGGTTGCCAGTTGTTTCGTCATCATTGAAACTTCATAGGGTCTGACGCGGGAAAAAGAACCTCTAAAAGAAAAAGACTTTGGCGTCTTTATTGCTGAAGTATCATGGACTTCTTTAATGGAAACCGGAAAGATTTTAGATGTCCGCAGTTTCTGACGGGCCGTACGAGAGCTGTCTGCATCAATGATGCCTGAGATTGTCTTGCCTTTTATATCCAGAGCTGTATATTCATATACCGGCATTGTAAAGAACCCTTAGTTTCTCAATGACAAGTTTTGTGCTTTTTGTGGCAAAGTATGTTTATATCTTTAGCATTCTAAAAACCTGTTCGTTCCCGGATCGTTCAGGTTGGAATGCAAGTCATTGTTTGATTTTCAGAAATCAAAATGATAATATCTTTATTTTGTAAGCTTTTCAAGAAATATTGTGGGTTTGATTAAAAGCGAGTCTTTGACATTTTTACTTAAATTGAGCGATTGTCGAGCTTATAGCCCTATCACTATTTTGAAACACTCAATTTAGTTTATATATACTTTCATAGACAGGACAACAAATCATGCATGAAATCCGTTTTCACGGTCGTGGCGGTCAGGGTACTGTAGTCGCTTCGATCCTGCTGGCAAAGGCCTTTTTTAAATCCGGTTATTATGTTCAAACTTTTCCGCTTTTCGGCGTGGAAAGACGGGGAGCACCGGTTGAATCCTATCTCAGGCTGGATAAAGAAAAGATTTTGGTTCGGAGCAATATCTACACACCGGACCATATTGTCGTTCAAGATATGAAACTGATACACAGCGTCGATGTTACAAAAGGACTCAAGCCCGGTGGTTCAATTTTGATTAATTCAAGAAATCTTCCCGATGATATAGAACCTTTTTCGGGGTTTCGGCTTGCTTTTGTTGACGCCGACCACATCGCAACCATTAACGGTCTTGGAACGCGAACCCATCCAATCATTAACACTGCCATGATCGGCGCTTTTGCGAGGGTTTTGGAAATGCCCCCGTTGGATATGATTGCAGCGGCCATCAAAAATGACATTCATATAAAGGCGAAACAAAATGTGTCGGCAGCTCAACAAGCCTATGAGGAAGTAAACATATATGGAATGGTAGGAAATAGTATCGCATCCGAACATTGTTAAAAAGCCTTGTAATTAGCAGGCTGAAACAATTTATTAAGGTAAAAGAAAATGACAACTGAACCAAAACACGCTGAAAAAATATCATTATTCATATCACGCTCAAACATCTCCACCGAAATAAATAAAACAGGAACATGGCGGTTTGTGCGTCCAAAATACCATGAGAAAACAGCACCGTGCAGCGCAGCCTGCCCTGCCGGCGAGGACATTGCCCGTATTGAAATGCTTTCGAATCAAGGGCGATACCAAGATGCAGCAGAGACCATACTTCTTGAAAACCCTTTTCCTTCGGTATGCGGCCGCGTATGTTTTCATCCCTGTGAAACGGTCTGCAATCGGGCGGGCTTTGATGATCCGGTTGCCATACATGCTTTAGAGCGTTTTATTGGTGATATCGCCATTAGGGATGAATTGACACTTAAATTGAAAAAGTTCCCTGAAAATGGAAAGACCGTGTGTATTGTCGGTGCAGGTCCGTCAGGCCTGGCTGCCGGCTATTTTTTATCGCAGCTGGGGTATTCGTGTGACATTTATGAAGCCCGGTCAGAACCCGGTGGTATCTTACGGTGGGGAATACCGAGATACCGGCTGCCGGATGCTGTTGTCGCATCTGAAATCGAACGAATTAAAATGTCCGGCGTAAAAATAATCTGTAATACACCGGTAACTCAAAACTTTCTCCAAGACGTCAAAGACCGTTACCATGCCATGTTTATCGGATGCGGTCACGGCCGATCATTGAAAATGAATATCCCCGGCGAAACTATGGCCTTTGACGGCCTTGAATTTCTCAGCCGTCTGCGTAAGGGGAAAGCCGTACCTTCCAATGGAACTGCAGCGGTTATCGGCGGCGGTAACACCGCTATTGACGTTGCCCGATCTCTTGTCCGCTTGGGAGCGACGACGACACTGGTATATCGCAGACGGAAACAGGACATGCCGGCATTTAAAGACGAAGTGGAAATGGCCGATAAGGAAGGTGTAAGAATTATGGAACTGTATTCCCCGCTCGGAATAAATGAAGATGACGGTGAATATGTTTTATCCTTACAGAGGATGAAAATCAGCGGCATGGAAACAGACCGCGGCCGAGCACGTGTCATTCCGGACGGCCAAATCACCCAACACTTACGAGTCCAGAGAATTATTGTCGCCATAGGCGCAGAACCTTCAGCCCCATGGCAGTTTCCCTCACAAAAAAATGCCGAAACCCTCTATCTCAGCCACTGTACATTTACGGCTTCAGAACCACCGCTTCTGTTTGGCGGTGATCTGACCAACACCACAAAAAGTGTCACAGATGCCGTCGCTTCAGGAAAACAGGCAGCCATGGCCCTTGATATCTTCTTTAAACAGGGAAGGCATGCCATTATAGACCGTTTGAGTTCCTGCCTTGTAGGGAATGGACCTGCCCTCTCCATGGAGTGTTATATGGGAGGAAAGCGATTGGACAGAAATCCTCATATCGTATCGCATGATGACATCAATCTCGATTATTTTTCCCAAACTCCCCGGGTTGAATCAGAATCACTTGCTATCAACAAACGAATGAATCCTTTCGATGAAATCGAAGCAACGTTCACCATCAACCAGGCCATGGAAGAAACCCGGCGCTGTTTCAACTGCGGCATCTGTAATGCTTGCGACAACTGCTGGATATTCTGTCCGGAAATTGCCGTGATTATCCAAGGTGCCAAAAGGAAGATTAATCTTGACTACTGCAAAGGATGTGGAATCTGCGTTTTTGAATGCCCGCGAAGCGCCATGGATCTGGAGGAGGAATTATGAAACATGTTTTGGAAGGAAGCCACGCAGTTTCTGAAGCAGTAAGGCTGGCAAAAGTACAGGTGATTTCCGCCTATCCCATTACTCCCCAGACCCATATCGTTGAAGCTTTATCAGAATATTGCTCCGACGGAACCATGAATGCCCGGTTTTTATGTGTAGAAAGCGAACATTCGGCAATGGCTGCCGTTATCGGAGCTTCGAGTGCAGGCGTTCGAACCTTTACAGCCACTTCTTCTCAGGGCCTGGCATTGATGCACGAACTCTTGCACTGGACTTCAGCGGCCCGGCTACCCATTGTCATGGCTGAAGTCAACCGCGCCCTGGCGCCTGGATGGAATATATGGATGGACCAAACAGACAGCCTGGCCCAACGGGATACCGGCTGGATTCAGTTTTACTGTGAGGACGGCCAGGAGGTTTTTGACACCACACTTCAGGCATATCGTTTGGCTGAAACCGTCAATCTGCCGGTTATGGTGGTTCTGGATGCTTTTTTCCTTTCTCACACCTTTGAGCCTGTGGATATACCCGATCAGGAACTGGTGGATCGTTTTCTGCCGCCGTTCTCACCTCGAATTGCACTGGACACGTCAGATCCTTTTGCCATGGGCCAAATGGCACCGCCAAATGTATATATGGAGATGCGACACGATATTCAGAAGGCCATGGAACAGGTTTCGGATATCTTTGCCAAAGTTGAAGAAGAATTCACGGAAATATTCGGTCGTACATACGGGATGGTGGAAAAGGTCTTTTGCGATGACGCCCAGGTGATTATGGTCGTAACCG
The DNA here is from genome assembly GCA_029857875.1 of Desulfobacteraceae bacterium. GTDB lineage: Bacteria > Desulfobacterota > Desulfobacteria > Desulfobacterales > UBA11574 > UBA11574. The sequence goes on from JAOUGB010000060.1 coordinate 7,785, forward strand.
GAACGGCAGCAAGCACATGCCGCAAGGTCGTTTCCGATCTCCGTTCCCAAGGAGAAAAAGTCGGAATGCTCAAGCTCAAAATGTTTCGACCGTTTCCAAGAGATCTGATTACAGAACATCTCGGTCATGTTCAAAAGATCGCCGTGGTTGACAGGAATTTTTCTTTTGGTGCCAGTGGTATTTTTGCCCAGGAAATCAGAGCAGCATTATACAACAACCACGATCACCCCCCGGTGTTCGGTTATATTACAGGACTCGGCGGCCGTGATGTGACGCCTGAAATTCTAGCAGAAATTTACTGGAAGACAAAAAATAGCGTCATTCCGGAAGATGAAAGTGTGTGGGTGGGACTTTTGGATTGATGATTGATGATTGATGATAAAATTAACTGGAGATGATTATAAGGATGACCAGACTAAAGATTCCAGATATGGATTATATGTATTCCGGACATGTGGGATGTCCCGGATGCGGCGCAACCATTGCCATGAGGTTTGCACTAAAAGCCCTTGGGGAAAAAACCATGGTTGTGATCCCGGCCTGCTGCTGGGGCGTCATTGCCGGACCTTACCCACAGTCATCGCTTAAAGTGCCGATACTTCAGACAGCTTTTGCAACTGCAGGTGCAACCGCCAGTGGTTTGCGGGCGGCACTGGACATGAAGGGAGATTCAGAGACCACCGTTATGGCATGGGCCGGCGACGGCGGAACTTTTGATATCGGAATACAGGCACTCAGCGGTGCGGTAGAACGTAACGAGGATTTTATTTATGTGTGTTATGATAACGAGGCCTACATGAATACCGGAGTACAGCGCAGTTCCGCCACCCCTTTCGGCACGCGTACCACAACAACACCCGGTAAGGGATGGAAAAAAAGCCGTAAGAAAAACATGGTTGAAATACTTGCTTCCCACCGTATTCCTTATGCCGCCACAGCCAGTATTGCTTATCCGGAAGATATGATCCAAAAGTTTGATAAAGCCCGCCGGATGAAAGGCGGAACAAGATTTCTTCATGTTTTTGCCACCTGTCCCACAGGTTGGCGTATCCCATCTGAAATGTCCGTCAAAATCGCTCGACTTGCAGTTCAATCCAATGTATTCCCCTTATATGAAGTCAAAGACGGTGTTGACTATACAATCAACATCAAGGGAAATCGACCGGTAACGGATTATTTAAAGATCCAGGGCCGTTTTAAACATTTAACCGATGAAGATTTTGAGCAGATCCAGAACATGGTGAATGAAGACTGGGATCTTCTTTTGCGAAAAACATCACCTGCTCCAAAGAGCTAATGTGCTGAATGGCAATCAATTTGACATTTTGCTCAACTTTTTTATAATGCTATGATTATCGTATGAAAAGCTTTATAGAGAGGATCCCGAGGGAGTCGACATAGATGTATAAAAATTTCTTTGGTTTCAATGAAAGACCATTCAAGCTCGTTCCGAACCCTGCTTATCTTTTCCTGAGTAGAAGTCACGAAGAGGCGCTTGCCCATCTTACCTATGCCGTTATCCAGGGTGAGGGTTTTATGGAAATCACGGGTGAAGTCGGGACCGGCAAGACAACACTTTGCCGGGCATTCCTCGAACACCTGGACGATGATACAAAAACAGCATATATCTTT
>JAOUGB010000642.1 GCA_029857875.1 Desulfobacteraceae bacterium
TGGCAAACCCCATTCCCAGGGCAAGAATCATCTCTCCGGCCAATGCTAAGCTTGCCGATTGCATTGCCAGAAACATTAATAATGCACCAATGCCGACAATCAAAAAGGATATGAAAGAAATTTTTTCACCCCCCATTCGATCGGAAGCGTAGCCGCCCAGAACCCTCAGTAAACTTGCGGAAAGCGAGTAGAAAGCGGTGAGTAAACCAGCACGCACGAGACTCGTTCCAAACAATTCGGCCCAGTAAGTGGGGAGCCATACCGTTAAAGCAATAAAACCACCGAACGTAACAAAATAGAAATAGGTTAAAACCCATGTGCGCCAGTCTGAGCCTGCTTTTTTGATCGATTCCATGGCGGTTCCGGAAGGGATCAGTTCTTCACCACAGGCCAACAATAGAGCGTCTGGATCAATTTCGATGCCCATTTCACGGTATTGAAAATAAGGGGCGTCTTTCATGTATATATAAATGAGGACGACGAGGACCAGGAGCATGCCGAACCAGAACACATAGGAAACGGTTAATCCTAACGAGACAACCATATACGGCAAAATAAAAGCGAATAATCCGGGAGCCAGATTGCCCAAACCCGCATAAACAGCCAGTGCCGACCCTTGTGCTTTTTGGGGATACCAGTAGGACACAGCGGGTATGCCTACAGAAAACACCGCGATGCCGCAACCACAGAGGACACCGAACAGCAGAAAAAATGGATACTGAGCAGGGCGAGGTATTGGGAAAAACCAAAACATCATCGTAATACCCGTCACACCCAGGGCGGCCAATCCCAGCAAAATTAGGATCGGTTTTTTCCCCCCCATCCGATCGACCATCGCGCCGAAAGGAATCCTTAAGAGCGAACCGGTAAGCGCCGGACTCGCGGCCAGCAAGCCCACCAGAAATGGGCTCATGGTCATCGTAACCTTTAGTTTACTCACAATGGGGCCGAAAGCAGAGACGCCGGCAAAGCCTCCGAAAAAAGCCAGGGTTGTCCAGAACAGGGCTGCCCCGCGACTGGATTTTGCGTAACAGACTACTTCTTCGGTCATATCAACCTCCTTTTTACGGAATGGCTGATTGTTTAAAATATTTAATCGACATATTGGACAGATGCATCAGCCACCCTGCGTCGAAAGACAATGTGCCGTCTTAGCAGGTATGTAAACGGTGCGCTCCAAATATGAACCAGGCGGCTGAATGGTGAAAAACCCAGCAATGCAAAAGCACTCAAGATATGGATCTTGTAGCTTAGAGGCACTGCTGACATCAGTTCCGGATTCGGTTGAAAAAATACAATGCCTCTGATCCAAGGTGCAATGGTATCCAAAACATAAAAATGGCCGAACACCACGTTAAACAGCCCGGCACCTGTGACAAAAACCAGACCCGCAAGGGTCACGTAGTCGTTGAGGGTCGTGGTCGCCTGGATTCGTTTTACGGTTACCCTGCGCCAGAGCAGCAATATCGAACCGACAAAGGCCGCTGCACCGACCACGAGTCCTGACCAGTATGCAACCCGCAAATGCGCCTGGCCGTCGATACCCACCATATCAAAGAGCGTCTGAGGAATTAAAAGGCCTCCGGCATGGCCAAGCAGTGTCAGCAAAATTCCCCAGTGAAAAAGAGTGATGCCGGGATAAAGGTTTTTCTTTTCAAGAAATTCGCTCGATTTTGCATTCCAGAAGAACGGGTCCACAATGTACCGATAGGCATGTCCGACAACGAATGTTGTCAGTGCCAGATAGGGAAAAACCAGAAACGCCATCATGTTTGTTAAATTCATTTTTATTTACTCCGTTGTTTTCAGAAAATTTCAATGGATAGAACCGAAAACGTGATTAAAATATCACTTTATGGTTTATTATAGTCCTTTGCTTACGCCTGAGAATTAGCGGCAGCTTCTGATAAGCCAAAAATGTTTATCAATTGTTCAAACAAAAGCGCATACGGATGGCCTGCCTGCTGGAGCCTCGCGGCAAGAGTTTCCACAACCGTTCCATAAAGCGGAATGATTTCAGAATCTGCAACATCCGGTCGTTCAGAGATAAACTCGAGTATCAGAGGCAGAAAATCAGGCAGTTCACTGCTGACACGTTCAAAACCTGCTTTCATATAGACGTCTTCCAGATGCACCAAAGCCGACCCTCTTTTTTCGGTGTTTCCCCAGCGATGATATGTCAGATTCATGCAGTTGGAAGGATTGAGATCAAATGTTTCAGTGTATTGTTCCTGAAGCTGAATTAAGGGAGTCTGTTCGAAATAGGATAA
>JAOUGB010000643.1 GCA_029857875.1 Desulfobacteraceae bacterium
TTTTTACCCAATCTCTGCGTTATGCTCAAAAAATAAGCCTCGGAATATCAAATATATGCCTACGGTTATTTTTTTCGCATGCCTTGATCTTGAACAAAAACCCTCATTTATAAATGGACACTAGGTAAAAGAGAAAAGTGCCTAACGTGCTGTAAATCTTTCAGGATGGTCTCCATACGTCTATACAAATGTCTAAATACTGTATGAAATTCATATCCTGAATGATTTATATAACATGAACTACTTTAAGCACAATATATAGTGGTTATCAGATTATTCTAACCCAAATAAAAATTCTATCAAATCCTTTAAAGCAAGGCTTATAAATTTATAATTTAGTTTTCCCAAAAGTTCTTGACAAGAATAATGTTAATTGTTATCTAATCTCTTTGACATTCAGATCTTATCTATCTTGTTGATTTTATAGTATATTGTTTATTTGACCTTTATAATAACATGTATGAATTTTAAAATCACCCCTAAGGGTGATTGGGTAAAAATAAAGCGGAATCTTTAAAACGAATAACAACCGAGGGTCTTTTGAGACCAAAATTACGAAGGGAGGTGCAAACAGCTTACAAATTGTACCAGAGACTATTTTAAAGAGGTTAAAATACTGAAATTTTTTACAACAGAATTAGGAGGTAATTAAATGCCAAGTTTCGTAATTGCAGAAAAATGCGATGGCTGCAAAGGCGGGGACAAGACCGCGTGCATGTACATTTGCCCCAACGACCTGATGGTTCTAGAGCCCAATGTAATGAAGGCTTACAATCAGGAACCGGATCAGTGCTGGGAATGTTTTTCATGCGTAAAGATCTGCCCCACACAGGCAATCGAGGTTAGAGGTTATGCTGACTTTGTGCCGCTGGGAAGCAGCATTATGCCCATGCTTGGAACCGAGGATGTTATGTGGACCTGTAAGTTCAGAAACGGTACCATCAAGCGCTTTAAGTTCCCCATCCGGACAACTCCTGAAGGCGCTGCCAATGCGTATCCGGGTCTCGTAGGCAAAGATCTTGACAGTGAACTGCTCTCAACCGAAGAAGCAGATGGTTATCAGATGCCAAAACCGCTGGCAACCGTTTAAGCGGTAACGGGTTTTCAAAACTACGGTTTGATGATCAATTTAGAATATTTCGATTTAAGGAGGATATAATATGGCATTACCGAATAAACCTTTGGGAGAACTCAAGGCTGTCAGGGATCCGGAAGTTGAAGAGCGCGAAGTTGATATTCTGATCGTCGGCGGCGGCATGGCTGCCTGCGGAACTGCTTTCGAGATCAAGAAATGGGCAGCTGACAAGAAAGTCCTGCTGTGTGACAAAGCTGCCATGGAGCGTAGTGGCGCTGTTGCCCAGGGTCTTTCAGCAATCAATACATATATCGGAGAAAATACACCGGATGACTATGTGCGAATGGTTCGCAACGACCTGATGGGGATTGTCCGTGAGGACCTGATTTTTGATCTGGGCTGTCACGTTGATGATTCCGTCTTTCTGTTCGAGGAATGGGGTCTTCCGATGTGGAAACTGTCCGAAGACGGAAAGAAAATGGACGGCAAAAAAGGCCAGAAAATGGGGACCTTGAAGTCCGGCGCCAAACCGGTCCGTACCGGCAAATGGCAGATCATGATTAACGGCGAATCCTACAAAAGAATCGTTGCCGAAGCTGCCAAGCTGGCCCTTGGCGATGAAAATATCCTGGAGCGTTGCTTTATCGTCGAGCTTCTTCTGGATGCCAACGAAGAGAACCGGATTGCCGGAGCCGTCGGTTTTTCCGTTCGTGAAAACAAAGTCTACATTATTAAATGCAACACCATGATGGTTGCCTGCGGCGGCGCTGTTAACATCTACCAACCCCGCAGCGTCGGTGAAGGTAAAGGCCGTGCCTGGTATCCGGTCTGGAACGCCGGCTCTACCTACACCATGTGCATGAAGATCGGTGCCGAGCTTACCATGATGGAAAACCGTTTCACCCCGTCGCGTTACAAAGACGGTTACGGCCCGGTGGGTGCCTGGTTCCTTTTGTTCAAGGCCAAAACACTTAACGGCCTGGGTGAAGGCTACGTGGGCAGTGATGCCGCAAAAGCCGAACTTCAGAAATACGCGCCCTACGGCACGGCTGCCATTACGCCGACCTGTCTGCGAAACCATCTGATGCTCTTTGAGATGAAGGAAGGCCGCGGCCCGGTTATGATGGATACGGTCACAGCCCTTAAAGAAATGGGTGGAAAGCTGGACAAGAAAGAAATG
>JAOUGB010000645.1 GCA_029857875.1 Desulfobacteraceae bacterium
GTATTCATTTCCAGAAAGTCCACTATTTCTTCCGGAACATTCCGGCTCTCCTTGCGAAAATGGTCCATGCACTGCCGGTAAGCGATACGGAAAAGCCATGAGCCAATTTTGTCGTGATCCTTGAGGTTGTCGATTTTGGAATGAGCGCGGACAAAGACCTCTTGAACAATATCATCCACAACCCATTCATTCTTGACCGTAATTGTCACGAACTTCTTCAAACGGTCATGATACTCGTTGAAAATCGAATAAAAATCGAGTGACGGTTGTTTCATATCAGCAACATGACGAGGTTGATTGACTGCAGTTGGGTTGCTCTGCGGCCGGTGTGTCACCAAGGGCTTCGGCGATGGTATTTTTCATGAAAATCGATGCCCCGTTCTTGACCTTGCCGGCGATTTCGGCAATAGCTCTGACTTCATCCTCCTCCAATTTAATCTCCTGGCTCCTGGAATACAAGTGATCGAAGCAAGGAATGCAATTAACACCAATAGCGACTCCCAAGGCAACCATGATTTCGGTTTTCTCATCCATCTTATACTCTCCTTTTCATTTGGTTTCAATACCTGCGACATTTTTTTCTGTAAGACGAAAAACAGGTCCAAAAAGTTACGCTTTTTATTTTTGGGTGAAAAAAATTTTTATGGAACTGTAACTTTTTCTCGTCGAATAACGTCTTTATTTTGAAAACGGCGTAAAGCTTGATTTCTGATTGAAACTTAATTGGCACCAACCTAAACAGATGAAAGGAGATGCAACAATGAACGCAAACGAAAGATCATTTTTACTCACAGTGGAAAAAACAACCCATCAATGCCCCATCGGTGAAATCGTGGGAAACAAAAACCAAGCCGAAGAGAAAATACCGGTTTTTTCATGTGAAGGCGCGTGCATTCGTGGTGAGATTGCACGTCAGGCAGCCAACATCGTTGCAAAGACGGAACCCTATCGTCGAGGCTGTCACGGTGAACTGATGACGGTTCCCCAATCAGCCATCGCCAAGTGGACAGGAACGGCAGAAAAAATTATCTTGATCGATGGTTGTTTTTTGCGATGTCACGGTCGGATAATGGAAACACTGCTTGGAAAGGAACGGTTGATTCAGTTCGATGCGCTGTCTCACTACAAAAAATATAGTGACATTTTCGACATGGATGATGTCCCTGCTAAAGAGCGCAATGAGGTGGCGCAAAGTGTTGCAAGCTGGATTTTGAATTCGTTGAATCAGTCAATTCCTGTTGAATATGCTCCTGACACCCAATCCCCCTGCCAAACCTGCTGCGGCTGAAAGAAACAAGGAGGTGATATATATGTATGGTTCGGAATTTTTCAACTCTTCCTTATGGTGGATATGCCCGATTTTGATGATAGTCATGTGTTTTTTCATGATGAGGGGACGAAGAGGCTCGATGATGTGTGGGTTTGGTTCCCGCGACACAAGCAGCCATCATATCAGCACTTCAGATTCTGCAACGGATATACTCGATAAGCGGTATGCCTCCGGTGAGATTGAAAAGGAGGAATATGAGGAGAAAAAAAGAAACTTATGCTCTTTTTGGAATTAACAAGAAGCAGTACCAAGAGAAAACTATCTAAATGAGGGAAGGTTAATTATGAATGAATCGAAATTAAATTTTAATCTTGAAGTACACGGTAAGAAAGTAGTTTGTCCTCTGGGAGAGGTTATTGGAGCAAGGATGATTGCTGAAAATAAACTCCCTGTAATTTCTTGTGAAGGAGGTTGCTTCCGTGGTGAGATTGCCAGAATGGCAGCTCATTTGGTTGGAAAAAAAGAACCATTTGCGCGTTCATGTCATGGAGAAATATTTACAGCTCCAAAATCTGCAATGGCAGATTGGGCAATAAAAGCTGAAAAGGTTATTGTAATAGATGGTTGTTTCATGAAGTGCCATGGTAGAATCATGAGAAATATTATAGGCAAAGATAATATGATTCAATTTGACGCACTGCCTATGTATAATAAAGGTAATAAGTACACAGATATCATGCTCTATGATGACGTTCCAGAAGAAGAACGTAAACAACTATCCCAACAAGTGGCAGATAAAATTATATCAGAATTGAGTCAAATTTTCGATTATGATGATGTGCCGAAAGAGGAGAGAAAAGAAGTTGCTCAATCCGAAGCCGATTGGATCATGGACAGTCTGAATAACCCCTCAGCCGGCAGTGCGTCCCCATGTGCTACATCAGATGATAAAAGCAGTGGATGTTGCGGATAAGGCAATGGA
>JAOUGB010000644.1 GCA_029857875.1 Desulfobacteraceae bacterium
TTTAGTCGCGTTTCTCTTTGTTAACATTGTTATGCTTGGTGCGGCTGTTACAGCTGGATTTCTCGGCGGGAAGCTCGTGTTTAAAGATTGATTTCATAAAAAGGACAATAAACGATGGACCAACAGGAAGACACTCAGATACTGGAAGCCCAAAAAGAAATTGAAAGAATTCTGGGCGCGATTAAAGCAGAAATTCCTATTTTTTTGTACGCTCAGCCCGGCCAAAATGATGTATTCACTGATACCGCCAGGCAGGCCATTCGTTTTTTTCGGCAGCTCACCGATAAAATTGCATTACGCGAATTTAATTTAAATCATGAATCCGCAAAAAAATGGAACGTTGAATATTCGCCCACTATGGTTTTCGATCCGGACCGATACAATATCCGGTGGTTGGGAGCCCCCCTGGGTGAAGAGGGACGTATTTTTCTGGAGGCCCTCATCCTCATAGGACTTCAGAAGAGTAATCTCAACGAACAATCACTCCAGGTCATAAAACGTATAGACACTCCAAGGAATATCAAGGTGTTTGTCAGTGCAAGCTGTCCGTATTGTCCTCAGCAGGCTCTGAACGCTTTAAAGGCGGCTGTTGAAAAACCCGATTTAGTTTCTCTGGAAATCATCGATATACAGGCCAACCCTGAACTTGCCAACCGATATTCAGCTCAATCTGTTCCCCAGACATATGCAAATGACATTTTGATTGCCCAGGGCGCACAGACGGAAGAGCTTTTTATGCTATCTCTGGATAAAATGGAGCAACAGACGGTTTTCATACCCGAAAGTGATGCAAAGGAAGTTGAAACAGATCTCGTGATCGTGGGGGGTGGCCCGGCGGGACTGACAGCCGGAATTTACGCAGCAAGAAGCGGTCTTAAAACGGTTGTCGTAGAAAAAGGGGTCCTTGGGGGTCAGGTGGCCACAACCCCGGTTGTTGAAAATTATCCGGGCCTCAAACAGATCGGCGGAAAAACACTTGTGGATATTATGGTAACCCATGCTTTGGAATATGTACAGATTTTCCCGGGAGAAGGGGTTGTTGAGATCACCCCCAATGATCCTATCAACGTACAAACTACCAGACGAAAGTTCAAGACCAAAGCCGTACTAATGACCACCGGAGCCACCCACAGACATCTTCGGGTTCCTGGAGAATCTCGTTTGTCGGGACATGGCGTCAGTTATTGCAGTACCTGTGACGGCCCGCTTTTTAAGGGGAAAAAAGTCATTATTGTCGGCGGCGGCAACAGTGCAGTTACAGAAGCACTTCATTTGCATCATATCGGTGTGGATGTCACCCTGGTTCACAGGAGAGACAACCTGAAAGCTCAGGATTTTTTGGTGAAAAACCTGATACAAAATAATATCCCGATACTTTTTAATACTGAAGTCAAGGAAATCAGGGGAAAACATAACGTAGAAGAAGTCCTGCTTTACAACAATAATAATGAAGAATCTTATCCTCGATCAGTTAATGGCGTCTTTATTGCCATTGGGTATGACCCTGCTGTTGAGTTGGCCCAAAAAATTGGGATCGAGCTTACGGATGAAGGGTTTATAAAGCACGATAATTACAGGACAAATATCCCGGGAATTTATACGGCCGGAGATGTGTCGGGTGGATACAAGCAAATCGTAACCGCCGCCGGACACGGTGCAGAAGCGGCTTTGGCCATATTTGAAGACCTCATCAATCCATACTGGACCTAAATTTTTTTTACAATCAACATATTGAAAATTTAGGCTGAATGAAAATATCGAAACAGTTCATCCATAAAAACTTGGCTTACCGGTATTCTTGAACACAAAATCATCGATCACTTTCGAAAAAAGGCATCTGTATTCCGAAAGCAGCGAAGACTCGGACCTTTTAATTCAACTATCGTCTGAGGTTGGTAAACGGATTAAATAATCTATGGTCCGTTTTCTGGAAAAACATGAATAGACCTGCAATGGAAGACGCAACATGAAAAATAAAATTGTAAAAGATTTAATGATCCCCATATCAGAATATGAGACCATTTCAATTGAATCCAATTTATATGAGGCCGCCCTTGCCCTTGAAAAAGCGCAAAAAGCCTATGAACAGGGAATGTATCCCCATAAAATCCTTCTTATAGCTGACGAAAATGGAGAAATTGTCGGCAAAATTAGTCAGCTGGATATCCTCAGGGCATTGGAACCAAAAGGACAACAGATCTACGAATCCAAAACCCTATCCAGGTTTGGCGTCAGTTCTCAGTATTTAAAAC
>JAOUGB010000646.1 GCA_029857875.1 Desulfobacteraceae bacterium
CTGTAATCTTCTCTTTCCTCATTTAAGGAAAAATTAATTTCAACGGTTGGGTAATTGCCATCATAACTGATCTTCATTTCTGCCATGATTTTTCTCCTTTCTCAGGATTAACACACTTGGTGTTTAGTGTTTTGTATTTATCAATTTTTTTAATTTTTTGTCAAATAAATTTTATTATAATAAGTTCAGTAAGTTATAATTCAAGTGTTGTATCATATTTTTAGGGTGCTCCTTGAAATTATCATTTGCTTGACACGTTTACCGCATTATCTTACATTTCTTGTACAATATGCATATTTTCATTTTAAATCATTGGCAAATAGGAATAAAACATTATGGAACTTACATCTTTAAGTGCAATTTCTCCTGTTGACGGCCGTTATCGAAAAACTGTTGAAAAGCTTGCAGAATATTTTTCAGAAGGGGCATTGATAAGATATCGTGTCCGAGTTGAGGTTGAATATTTTATCGCATTATGCAATCTGCCGCTGCCTCAACTGGCAGATGTTGATAAGAGTATATTTGATAACTTGAGGCGTCTTTATAAAAACTTTTCTCATGAAAATGCTCAAAGAATAAAAGACATTGAGCGGGTGACCAATCATGACGTCAAGGCGGTTGAATATTATCTCAAGGAAGTATTTGATGGGCTGGGATTGCATCGTTACAAAGAATTTATCCATTTTGGCTTAACATCTCAGGATATTAACAATACGGCCATACCCTGTTCGTTAAAAGAAGCCTGGACAGATATTTTGGAACCGGTTTTGGAGCAGATTGTGGCGGCATTAATTGAAAAAGCAAAACAATGGCAACATGTTCCCATGTTGGCTCGAACCCATGGACAGCCGGCCTCGCCCACAAGTCTGGGCAAAGAACTTTATGTTTTTGTCGAGAGATTGATCAAACAAAAAGCCCTGTTAAAAACAATTCCATTTTCAGCAAAATTCGGTGGGGCAACGGGAAATTTCAACGCGCATTATGTGACCTATCCAAACATCGACTGGATAGCATTCGGAAATTATTTTGTAAACGAAGTGCTGGATCTTGAACGATCAAAAATGACAACTCAGATTGAACATTATGATAATCTGGCCGCATTTTGTGATAACCTTAAAAGAATCAATACCATTCTCATTGATATGGATCGAGACTTATGGTCGTATATCTCAATGAATTACTTCATGCAAAAAATCAAAGAGAATGAAGTGGGATCCTCAACCATGCCCCACAAGGTCAATCCCATTGACTTCGAAAATTCAGAAGGAAATTTGGGTGTGGCAAATGCGATATTCGCGCATCTTTCCTCAAAACTCCCGATTTCACGGCTGCAGAGAGACTTGACCGACTCCACGGTTACAAGAAATATCGGTGTGCCGTTGGCCCATACTTTGATTGCATTTAAATCATTGCTAAAAGGGCTGGACAAATTGCTCCTAAATAATGAAGCGATTCAAAATGACCTGCAGAAAAACTGGGCGGTTGTGACTGAGGCGATTCAAACAATTTTGCGCAGGGAAGGATATCCGGAACCCTATGAAGCTTTGAAAGCATTGACACGGGTCCACTCACACATTGACCGCAACACAATTTCAGAATTTATAGAAAGTTTAGATGTTACACAAACCGTTAAAGACGAATTAAAAAAGATATCACCTGAAAACTACATGGGCATCTACGATTTTTAGCCAGTATATGAAAATATTTGATCCAATCAACACCCCACTCACCGGAACTAATCTCATTGAGGCAAGCGCAGGTACAGGTAAGACCTATACCATTGCCGGGCTTTTTTTAAGACTTGTTCTCGAAAAACAATTAACGGTAAATCAAATACTGGTGGTAACGTTTACCAAGGCTGCCACTGAAGAGCTTAAGGAAAGAATTCGCAACACCCTGTTGGATGCAAAATCCGCCTTTTTAAAGGATTCGAGTAATGATGCCCTCGTCAAAACCCTTGTCAAAAAATATGATAATCGGGCATTGGCAATTCAATTGATTCAAGATGCTCTGATGGACTTTGACAATGCCGCTATATTTACCATACACGGTTTTTGTCAGCGGATTCTCCATGAGAATGCTTTTGAAACACAGAGTTTGTTCGACACAGAACTTGTGACCGATCCCACCAGCTTAACACGAGAAATTGTGGATGATTTCTGGAGAAAACATTTTTACAGTTTGCCAATGGAATTTATAAGTTATCTCCTAAAAAAAATATCCGGACCAGAGTATTTTTTAAGGCTTCTG
>JAOUGB010000647.1 GCA_029857875.1 Desulfobacteraceae bacterium
GACTCGACCACCACAATGTATTAGTAATACTAAAAATTAGTACATAATATAATTTAAACTAAAATTATTTCTAAGCGTCTTAGATCAAAGGTTCTATAATTCCCCATGCATATAGTTTCCGTCAAAGATTGAACAGAACGCAACGTCAGATGGCCCAACTGCTTGGAACGTCCTTAAATGCGATACACAGTTATGAGCAGGGCTGGAGATACATACCGGTTCACGTAGAACGGCAGATGCTTTTTCTAATTTCCAGGAATAGCGAGAACAATAGCCGAAGGTGACTTATGGCAAAATGTGATTGTATTTTCTGTAAATTTAAGTGCTCGAAATGTGGTGCAGAGGACATTAAAGTTACATATTCACCTGTTTTTACGTTCAGGAATATCACAGAGGATTTCATTGCAGTTCTACGCGAAACTGACATGCTTGAACTTGAATGTACTGAGTGTGGCGCATGGATAGAGCCTGGTGACGAGCTTGTAAAAGTTTTAAATGAACGACTTGGAATTCCATCAAGTACTATTTTTAAACACAAAGATAGTGGAAAAATCGAGACGGTACAATTAAGACCGGCTTCAAAGGAATAATTTTAGGGGGGAGCCATGGCAATATTAGCACAGTATGCTGATATTAACTATTTTCAGAAGTCCTATTTATATCGATCACATCAGATCGATTAAAAAAATTCTCCAGCGTCGCAACCGTCCGCTGTGAATTCTTAAGCGCGAGATGTGCATATCTTTCCTTCATTTCCAGCATGCTGTGGCCCAGAGGCTCTTTCTTAGGGTCACAATAGCCCTGCTTTTTAATCAGTATCGCTTGCAGATAACTGGTACCATTCCGAGAGGTAGATGTTGGGGGGTGAGCGAGCCTTTTAGGTGAGTTCGCGGAGGCACCCCAACTCTGCAATGTATATGGAATCGGAAAAGCAATATTAAAGGTTGTGATATTGAAATACCTGACAGGTGATATTTTCGACTCGCTTATGATTTTAAAAGCCATTTTTTTCTGGAATGGCGAAACCGACCTGGCTTACCAGGAATGGCGACACACAACTCTTCCTTTGGGTTAACACACCATACTTACAACCAATTTCAGGCTGGTTGTTATCTCACCATAGATTTGAATTTCAAAGAACCCTTCACACCCAAAAACGTTCAAGGCAGAATAAAACGGGATTCCTGAAAAACTATTTCCTTTAAACTATTGCATAACCCTGGCTAAACGGTCAGGGTTTTTTGTTTCTTTGGAACTTTTTTGTCTCAAACCATGAGAACGAAAAGTTCTATAATTAATTGATTTAATTAACCATTTGGCTTGATAATTGTGCTACAGGCATAATATTTACATTATATTCTTGTTGGCATCTAATAACTTAAAGTCGGAGGGAATATGGCGTTATCGTTTAATTGTGTTCTGCTTTTACAGGTTGAGTATATTGAGTATAAATAATCATTAAAACTTACTGATAATTTTTCAATCTTTGGTCTTAAAGAGTCATGTATATTTTTTTTAAGTTTGCTGTAATCAATATCCGGGTCTATCATAAAGACAAAATTAATCGCATCGTCATACTTATCCATTTCATAGAGACGAAGCCTTGTTTTATATTCAAAGCGAACAGCGCCAATGTATTAAGATTACACTGCGGGAATATGATAATTATCAATAATTTTGACCACTTTTATGCTGTTCACTTTAACGCGCTCTAATTTGCTCAGACAGCTTCCCGATCAAAACAGAATCATCCTGCTGCTTCAAAACTTTTTAGCAATATTGAGTACGAAATTTGAGCCAAAGATTTTCTGATCGGTTAATAAAAATGATTGACAGCCCAGCTTTGTTTCGTTAACCAGGCGATTAGGGAGGGTTAACCAGTAGGCTTGTATTAATCATGAAAGCTCAGATACTGAACATATTAAGAACTGAAACAGGAGTTGTTTCCGGGGAGATGCTCAGTGCCCGTCTTGGTATTTCACGGGTGTCTGTCTGGAAGCATATCAAAAAACTTCAGGAGGTTGGATATGATATTGAGGCCTCTCCCAAGGGTTACCTGCTTGTCAGTTCCCCTGATGTCCTTTATCCATGGGAATTTGGGGGGAAAAAACACAACATTCATTATTTTGATGAAGTGGATTCCACGATGGATATCGCAAGAGAACTGGCAAGAAAACAGTGTCCCCATTTTACAGTGGTTATTGCCGGTCGTCAGAAAAAAGGAAGGGGGCGGCTGAAAAGAAACTGG
>JAOUGB010000648.1 GCA_029857875.1 Desulfobacteraceae bacterium
CGTCGTGATACAAAAGCATTTACTAACAACTCAGGCAGGTCCTTTCATTACGAGCCCTTATCCACAAGGTCTAACCGCCTTCGGCGAGCTTGTCCGTCTGCGGCCTGATTTTTCATCGACAATTTAATTATACTTGAAGCGATCAATTTTAAAAACTATAGTCCTTTCTTAGCTCAAACTGTCGAAAAATCAGTTATAATTGCTTTATCAACCTTACCTGCTGTTAGTACGTTGTTCACACCGTTAATAATGAACCTTTTTAGCTTCATTAACGATGATACATTTTCCAATACATATATGTTATCACTCAAAATATTGTAAATTATACCTCTAATCCAATTATTTTTTTCTATCATTTCATCCATTAATTCTTTATTCGGCAATTCAAAGGAAATACTTAAAGATATATATGTAAACTTACCATGCTCTCTAAAAGGGATAATAAATGGCTCAAACTTGATGGATTTATAATTTTGGACAGGAAACCATTTAAGCTGTGGTATCCATACATTTTCTTGCCTGTTTTTTAAAAGAGGATATAATGAAAGCCCAACCAAAACTAATGTCCCTGTCACAAAATAAAAGAAAGCCTTTTTTTTCCATACCTGCTTTATGAGCTTATCTTTAGTATTTTTCTTTTGAAAAAATGCTTTTTTCTCTTTATCTTCCGATTCATCCAAATTATCGAGAGATTGAATAGCATTTTCTTCCTTTTTTAGTGAACTCATAATCAGCCTTCATAATAAGATTTCAGCTTTATTCTTAATCTTATTATTGCTTTCGAATGGATTTGGGATATCCTTGACTCGGTTAAACTTAACACCTGTGCTATTTCTTTTAATGTCAATTCATCATAATAATATAGTGACATTACTATTTGTTCTTTTTTTGAAAGCGTTGACAGCGCTTTAAATATAATTGATTTAATCTCCTTTACTTTTAATTCATCAATGGGAGAAGATTGATCCGATACGTGTTTGGCAACTTTAGGTGTGGTGCCGTCAAGCATCAATTCGTCCAGGCTTAACAGGTTGACGCCTTGAGATCTGCTGATCATTCTGTAATATGAATCCAGATCAAGTCCCATTTCTTCAGCAATCTCATCATCCTTGGGCTCTCTTCCGAGTTTTAGCTCAAGGGCTCTTATTGCATCCTCGATTCTGTTAATATTTCTTCGAACAGATCTTGAAATCCAATCCATCTTTCTTAATTCATCTAAAATTGCCCCTTTTATCCTTAAGTTAGCATATGTCCTGAATTTAATCCCTCTTTTTGAGTCGAACTTATCAATGGCATCAAACAACCCCAAAACTCCGGGACCGATGAGTTCCTCCTTGGATATATTGGGAGGAAGTCTAAGAGCCATCCTTTCAGCAATTTGCTTTACAAGGGGAGCATATTTGAGAATAAGTTCTTCCCGATCTTTATCATCCATGCTTTCCTGATCTACATGGGTTATTTCCTGATATTTTTTTATCCCCGCATTCATTTCATCCACCTGCCGCGCCAACCATCAGTCTTTTCCAAAAAAATTGTATACTTCCATCTTGATGTCTTCCATCTGTCTGGTCTAAAAGATATTCAGCAAGTATTTTAAAGCTTTGGCTTGAAGATGACTGAGGATAGCAACAAGTAACCGGTTCCCTCCTGTTTACGGATTCATTCAAATGTTTATCATATGGAATATATCCCGCATAGTCTAAGGATATGCTTCCCATAAACTTTTCTACAACCCTGCTCAAATGTTTATAAACTGACACTGCCTCTTTTTCATTTCTAACCATATTCATCAAAATAATAAATTTTTTTGTTCCGTGCTTCATAAACATAACTTTAATAAGGGCATAGGCATCCGTAATAGATGTTGGTTCCGGTGTTACAACTACAATTCTTTCTTGGGCCGCCAGATTAAAATAAATAACATTGGAAGAAATGCCCGCCCCTGTGTCAATCAGTAAAATGTCATACATATTGTTCAATAAATCAAATTCATTTAAGAGATTGATCTTGTGGCCTTCTGTAAGATGGGACAGTTCCTGTACTCCTGAGCTTGCGGGTATTATGGCCACACCTTCCGGACCCTTGGCAATTATTTGAGACAGCTCTTTTTCACCCTTGATGACTTCTTCAATTGTATATTTGGGGTTAATACCAAAAATAATATCAATATTTGCAAGCCCGAGATCTGCATCAAAGATTAAAACTCTTTTTCCCATTCTCTGACATGTAATCGCCAGATTGCCAAC
>JAOUGB010000649.1 GCA_029857875.1 Desulfobacteraceae bacterium
ACACTTTTTATCATGGATAAGCACAGTTCGGTCAATGAAAAAAACGAGGTCCTTTTATCCTGTATCAGCAAAATGTCACATGAAGATATTTATATTGTGCCGTATTTGCGTGAGATGTTAAAAAAAATGTCATGAGGCTTAATGCTCATAGCAATAGTGGAAAGGGGCCATTTGCTTTCACTTTTGGTCCGGCAACAATGAAGCATTAATAAGTTTACATAATATATCTTATCAGACCTTATAAAAACAATAGAGCATAGATGTCCAAGGCTTTCACCCCTTCAAAATCGAAACTTTCTTATTATTTCGTTTCAGGTTTTATGTTGAATGGCATGATCAACTGTGATAATCATTTTATAGTCAATCTAAATTGATAAGTTCATGGTTTCTCAAATAAATGTATTATTAAAAGAAAATAAGTTAAAACTTAATGAATTCATACCCCAGTATCCATTACATGGGCCCCTCGAATACAGATCAACATCGAATCTACACTGTTTCAGAGCTCACTTCAGATATTAAAGATATACTTGAAAAAACCTATCCATTTATATGGATTTACGGTGAAATATCGAATTTTAATGTTCCAGCTTCCGGCCATTTTTATTTTACGGTTAAGGATGAGCATGCTCAGATCAATGCGGTAATGTTTCGAAATCAAAATCGTAATTTAAAATTTAAGCCTGAAGACGGAATAAGCATTACAGGGCTTGGTAGAATCAGTGTTTATGAGCCTCGTGGAACATACCAGATTATATTTGAATATCTTGAACCAAAAGGTACGGGCGCCATTCAACTGGCGTTCGAACAGCTAAAGAAACGTCTTGCAGATGAAGGGTTGTTTGATGAGAAACACAAAAAACCCCTACCCTTTTTACCCGGAAAAATAAGTATCATTACCTCTCCCACCGGAGCTGTTGTGCATGACATTTTAAAAATTATCGATCGTCGTTTCTCAAACCTCCATCTTGAAATTGTACCCGTCAAAGTACAGGGATATGGTGCTGAAGACGAGATTATATCCGCCATCGAGATGATAAATTCCCGATGTGATTCAGATGTAGCAATTTTGGCAAGAGGCGGTGGTTCATTGGAAGATTTTCATGCATTTAATTCAGAGGATGTTGCCAGAGCTGTTTTTGCTTCTAAGATTCCGATAATTTCAGCTGTTGGTCATGAAACCGATTTTAGCATAACAGATTTTGTCGCAGACTTTCGAGCACCAACACCATCTGCTGCCGCTGAACTGGCAGTTCCTTATAAAAAAGAGCTTTCTCGAAAAGTTACTAATCTTTCAGAAATCTTGACAACCCGCTTTTTACGGTATTTCGGACATCTGCAAACCGTTTTAAAAGGAATGTCGAATCGGCTGGTTCATCCCAATAGAAAAATAGTGGACTTAAGGCTAAGAACCGATGACATGCTGGGTCGACTTAACAGAGCGTTTAAGAACATATTTGTAAAACATCATGAACGACTCTGGTGGAGTATCGAAAGACTTTTTTTCAACAATCCTTCAATACAGATAAAGTTACTTAAAGATAAACTTGATATAAAGAATGCTAACATTAACATATATATAAAAATATTATTAAACATAAAACGGTCAACACTACGAGAGCTTGAAGCAAAGCTTCACACTCTAAGCCCTAGGGCTATTCTGGCAAGGGGATACAGTATTACCAGAACCATCCCGGATGCAACTGTTGTCAGAGATCCCCAAGAGGTGTCCATTGATCAGGATCTTGAAGTAGTGGTTGCCGGAGGTGCATTTATTTGCTCGGTAAAAAGGAAATAACATCATGGCCAATCAGACCTTTGAAAACGCGATGAATAAACTTGAAAAGATTGTTCAAGAGCTTGAATCCACTGACCTGCCGCTTGAAAAAGCGATAAAAAAGTTTGAAGAAGGTGTTCAATTGTCCAAGTTTTGTTCTGAAAAACTCGATGAAACTGAAAAAAGAATTACCATTTTGCTAAAAGATCAGAACGATCGTGTATTTGACAAACCGTTTATCTCGGAAACCGAGTCTGATGATGAATAGTTTTGATCTGAAGTCATACCTTTCTTCTAAAAGAGAGCAAATCAACGAAGCGCTTGATTCGATATTCGCGAATACTTCAAGTAAAATTGTAAAGGCCATGAAGTATTCACTTATGGCGGGTGGAAAACGGATAAGACCGGTTTTATGTGTAGCTGCTGCCGAGACAGTTGGAGGGCAGAGCCAAGATGTGATCAGGGCT
>JAOUGB010000651.1 GCA_029857875.1 Desulfobacteraceae bacterium
CTGCCTATCTTGTGTTGAGTGGTTCATTCGTGCAACGGTTCATTGGGTACGGAATAATTTATCTCTCCTCTTGATGATAAGGTTTGATTTAATTTTTTAAGATTTTTAAGCGCTTTTGAATAATTTGGATCAATCTGTATGGCTTTTAAAAAAAATACTTTCGCTTTGTTAAATTTACCCTGTCGAAACAAAATAAGCCCTAATTTATTATAGGCTTGAATGTAATCAGGTTTTATTTTAATAACTTCGGCATAATGCATGAATGCCTCTGTTGTTTTTCCTTGATTAAGATAAATATTCCCCAGGTTATAATGTGCTTTTGAATATTCCGGATCAATTCTGAGTGTTTTTTTATAGTGTAACACGGCATCATCAAGCTTTCCCTGAGTAGACAGCACATATGCAAGATTATAGTGTGTATCAGCATTTTTGGAATCGGTTTGAAGTATTTCTCTATATTGTGATATGGCCTCATCAGGCTTTCCCTTTAAAAATAATATATTTGCAAGATTCATACGTACATCTTCTCTTTGTGGATCCATTTTAAGCGCCCGGTTCAGGTACAAAAACGCCTCATCATACTTTCCTTTATCAGCAAGAGCTGTTGCCAGATTATTTAGCGCATGATAGTTATTTTCAGTTACTTTAACGGCATTTTTAAATAGTGAAATACTGTTTTTCCAATGGCTTGCCTGGAAGAAGGCACGTGTTGTCAATGCTGGAAGGATGATTACGGCTGATACACAAAGAAAGATCTTGTGATAGTGCCATTTTTTTAAAATATCAGGAACACTCCACACGACGACAATGAAAAGTCCTATCAGGGGTATATAGGTGTATCGATCTGCCATTGCCTGGTTAGTTACTTGTACCAATCCGATGACCGGCACAAGTGTACCGAAATACCAGAACAATCCGACGAGCACATAAGGATATTGCCTTGATAAATATATTGCCCCCAAAATTACACTTGTAATCAATAAGGCTGCTCCGCAAATCTGCAAGACAGAAAAAGTGTCTATCGAATATGGATAATAATACGCCAACTTGTGCGGCCAGATCGCTTTTAAAACATAGCTTACATAGGAAATAAGAGCATTTGCGATACGGGCTTTCAATGGCAAAGCTTCCAGAGGTACTACAGCCCCGCCGCTTTTCTGAACTATAAAAGTTAAAATGCATGAAATAACTGACAGGATAAAGAGAGGAATCTTTTCTACAATGAGTTGAAAAATTCCTTTAAAGCCATGGTAGGTTGATCTTTCAGGTTGCAGATGATAATTATTTTTAAACTGAATTCTTTTAAGCGGCCAGAAGTCGAGCAAAAGCAACACAAATGGAAATGTCACCAGCATGGGTTTTGACATAAGGCCTATGCTCAGGAAGATAACAACCAACAAGTAGTTCTTGAAGCCGGGTGCTTTGATATAACGATAATATGCACCAATCATCAACAACCCAAAAAAGGTGCTTAAAACGTCTTTTCGCTCTGAAACCCATGCAACCGATTCCACGTGAAGCGGATGTACTGCAAAAAGCGCCGCCACAAAAGCACTTTTCCAGAGCGCTCCTGTCATCCTAAATAAAATAAAAAACAAAAATAAGGTGTTTGCGATATGAAACGCTATATTTGTATAGTGGTGTCCGGCTGGGTTCAATCCGTACAACTCGGAATCCAACATATGAGAAAGCCATGTTAACGGATGCCAGTTTCCTGCATGTGAAGTGGTAAAAGCCCAAATACAGCCCTCTATAGTTAAACCTTTCTGAACATAACTGTTTTCAGTTACATATAAACTATCGTCAAAATCGACAAAATCAAAAGTCCCAACTTGCACATAGACACTAACGATCGTCAGGATTAAAAACAGGCTGATCATCAAGTTAAGTCGTTGATAAGATACATTATTAAACATAGCAACTATTCGGCAAAAAGTTTAATGTTCAACCGTTGATGAATATCGATTTAAAATTTCAAGATTTTTACGCGCTTCAGGATAATTGGGATCGATCTGTATGGCTTTTAAAAAAAGTGTTTTCGCCTTGTTAAATTTCCCTTGTCGAAACAATATAAGCCCCAATTTATTATAGGGTTGAACGTAATCCGGTTTTATTTTAATAACTTCGGCATAATGCCTGAATGCCTCTGTTGTTTTTCCTTGATTAAGATAAATATTCCCCAGATTATAATGTGCTTTTGAATATTCCGGATCAATTCTGAGTGTTTCCTTATAGAGTAACAC
>JAOUGB010000650.1 GCA_029857875.1 Desulfobacteraceae bacterium
CAGACAGTATTATCATAGAGGAAAATTTAAAATTTACTCCCGTCTTAAAAAGCGGTGAGGCATTAACAATTATCTCAGATAAAGAGAAAATGTTTCGAGATTGTCTATCTGAAGCTATTAAAAAGAAAAATATAAATGTGGGTATTATTCCCTCAAACGAATTTAGAACCACAGTTTTCATAGGCATGAATGATGAGAAATTAAAACACGATCTGGATTATTTTATCTTTTCACTAAAAAAACCTGAGGCGATTGCTAAAATAAACGAGTTTAACCTTCGATATATAATTTTATTTGAATGTTTAACAGAGAGCAAATATTTAGATACAGAATGGGGTGCTGAAGGTGGATATGGTGGATTTGTGGTTTTTGGTATCCATACATGGGAACGAGGTACTTATATTGAAGCGAAATTAGTGGATGTAAAACAAGATTTTGGAACTGGAACGATAAGTACAAGAGTTACTGGCAAGACTGAACTCGTAACAACTTGCTTGATACCTACTATAGGCTGGAAAGCTTATACTGAAGGTGAAGCATGCAAGGCTTTAGCAAATAAAATCGTAAATTATTGGGCAAACAACAAATCAGATAAGGATTAAGCATAGTTCACACTTCAGAATAATGGAATCACTCCAACGAACATTTAATGAGTCCCGATTGCATATTACTGCTATGTATGGCATGAATTTTTAACCTAAAACTTTTACAGATATCACAATGTCCAGTAAATTGTTTTTAACCCAAATACTGGCAAGTAAACACAAGTTTTTAAAGGCGGGGTTTTTAGCATATATTCTCAATAGATCACAACAAAGGCTGAGGCTGCGATCAGGAATGGATATCTGAAAAACGATCAGGACTTGATAGTTACAGTCCGAGTTTGATATGTGTCAATTTAGCTACTTTTAAGTCGGGAATAAATGTACCCTTCATCGAGGGGATATCACTAAAGCCGGGTTCTCTGAACCCGAATACTTTACTTTGTTTTATGTGATAATAAGAAGGGAGGAGAAGTACCATGGAATATCCACATATTCACAAAAGAGAAACTTACGGCATCGAGCAGCACGGTATTATCAATCCCGGCAATGTGTACCGGAATCTATCCACTCCGGCGTTGTATGAAGAGGTGGTCAGGCGCCGGGAGGGATTTATTTCCCATCTTGGGCCCGTCGTTGTACGTACCGGTCAGCATACTGGAAGGGCGGCGAAGGACAAATTCGTCGTCAAGGAACCGTCTAACCAAGATAAAATCTGGTGGGGAAAAGTAAATATCCCCTTCGATGAGCGGAAATTCGAACTGTTGCACCAGCGCATGTGTGCGTATTTGCAGGGCAGGGATATTTATATTCAGGACTGCTATGCCGGTGCCGATACCAATTATAGGATTCCGGTAAGGATTATTACCGAAACGGCATGGCACAATATGTTTGCAAGGAACATGTTTATCCGCATCCTTGATAAAGAAGACCTTGCGCAGCACAGGCCGGATTTTGTGGTCATCAATGTACCGAGTTTCATGGCGAATCCCGAGATTGACGGCACTGTTTCACCGACATTCATTCTCGTTCACTTTTCGAGGCGGCTGATCCTTATCGGCGGCACGAGCTATGCCGGTGAGATCAAAAAATCGATTTTCACGATCATGAATTATCTGCTTCCACAAAAGGATGTCCTGTCGATGCATTGCTCGGCTAATATCGGAAAAAGTGGTGACGTAGCGATATTTTTTGGCCTGTCGGGTACTGGCAAAACGACGCTTTCCGCAGATCCGGAACGTATGCTCATCGGTGATGATGAGCACGGCTGGAGTGAAAACGGCGTATTCAATTTCGAAGGCGGCTGCTACGCGAAGGTGATAAAACTCTCCAAAGAGGCGGAGCCGGAAATATATGAAACGACACGCCGGTTTGGGACGATATTGGAAAATGTCGCGCTCGATTTCGACACCCGCCGCATCAATCTTAATGATGATTCATTGACCGAAAATACCCGTGCAGCATACCCAATCTCCCATATTCCGAACACCGTCAAAGACGGAATGGGCGGCCAACCCAGCAATATCATTTTTCTGACTGCCGATGCATTCGGTGTTATGCCCCCGGTTTCCAAACTCACTAAGGAACAGGCAATTTATCATTTTTTGTCGGGCTATACGGCAAAACTCGCCGGCACGGAAAAAGGCGTGACAGAGCCTTCGGCAACCTTCAGCGCGTGCTTCGGTGCGCCTTTTATGGCGC
>JAOUGB010000061.1 GCA_029857875.1 Desulfobacteraceae bacterium
AAGAACAGGAATCAATCTTTGAAAAATCAATAGGTTTGCCATACAATCTTTAATTTCTTTTAAAGATGCGATTTCGGCATGCGCCTGTTCTTTCTAACGGTCCCTAAGCCACTCAAACAGCACTCGCTTTAAAAAAAGATCATCCATTCCGCTGAGACTCAAGGATTTAGAAGAAAAACTCCCCGAGGGCGCAATTACATATGTATAAGATATTCATTCGCGGTGATGAGAGAGTTATCGATGAACTATCAGGGTGATAGGGATATAGATGCCATATGGTAAGGTTTGTGAACGTTCTGCACGAATGTCCCCCCGAACGACTTTTTAGGCTCCGATATTCACACGTCTTTTGGCTTTTTCAGGCCTTAAAACAGAGCTTATTATGGGCGTAAAATATGCTGAGATAATTGAAACTTATCTGTTCAATGATTATCTTTAAATAAAGAAAAAGATAGAATAAAGCTGAATGAATAACGAATCTGTTGAAATTTATGCCTGTGTACGGATGATTATCAGATACTCAATAGTAAAATGTATAAAATACAGGGCTATCGGCTGGAATAAAGCCAAATATGTGGATGTCCGGGGGGATATCCAACAACTGCCGACTCAGCTTCAAGCGGGAGTCTGGAGTAAAAATTTAAAAGATAAATTGCGCTATGGAATTTCTTTTAAGAAAACTCATTCGGGATGTAACCTGGTTTTACGATCAATATTACATGGGGGA
Source organism: Desulfobacteraceae bacterium (assembly GCA_029857875.1). Lineage (GTDB taxonomy): Bacteria > Desulfobacterota > Desulfobacteria > Desulfobacterales > UBA11574 > UBA11574. The sequence goes on from JAOUGB010000061.1 coordinate 728, forward strand.
TCCTTATGTTAGATGCCTCCATTTGGTGTTTCTTGAAGAGATGTTCAATCCGGAAAGATTTAAGAATACGGCAAATCTAGCGGCAGAGAGAGTTGCTTTTCTGACCGAAGTACAGGAAGAAGTTGATAAAACAATTTATTAATTGGTTGGATGGAAATAGTCTGTTTCAGGCCTAATGTATGATGCCTTGCCTATCACGTTTAACGTTCGTTCAGAATGTTCACGACTCTAAATCTATGTTATCTATATCCTGTTTGCTCCCTACCGAACCCAAAATTTTAGGTTTAAATCAATAATCAGCTAAAGTTAGAGTTCTTCTTACATTTATTTCGTCATAAAAAACCTGGTCCTCTGGGCCAGGTCAGAGTTCTCTGGCTCTGCCAAAAGAATTGATGCAAGAGTTTGAAGTGAACTAAAGTTTAAAGTGAGCTAAAGTTAAGGAATTCTATCAATTATATAAAATCAGCGGAGCGAAGCGACTCCATAATTTTAGGCACTTTAGATCACTTTAGGCACTTTTAACTTGTCTGGCTTTCAGGGAAACAGCCCCTTTTAGGGGTTAACCAAAGCCTGGTCCTTTGGGCCAGGATTCTTTACTCAAATACTTATGGTGGTCTGATATTCATATAAAGGGCATCATAGCATAAGATAAAGTTTTCTGATGTGACAGCCAGAAAGAAAGACACCTCCCTATCGATAGCAATTAATGCTATGGAACCAGTTAACTTTTAACTTAATGGATCTAGGAAATGTCCAATGAAAACATACGCTGGTATTGATCTACATTCAAGTAATAATTTTATTGCCGTTATTGACGCTAAAGACAACAGGCTCTACAGCAAGCGGCATCCTAATCGGATGCAGGATATCCTTAAGGTATTAGGCAAATTCAAAGCCACGCTGCAGGGCGTTGTGGTTGAGTCCAACTATAACTGGTACTGGCTGGTGGACGGGTTAATGGATCATGGCTATCGGGTACATTTAGCAAACCCTTCGGCCATAAAAACTTATGAAGGTTTAAAGCACACCGACGACAAATGGGATTCTTTCTGGCTGGCGCATCTGCTGCGCTTGGGCATTTTGCCCCAGGGATATATCTACCCAAAAGAGCAGCGGCCGGTTCGAGACCTGCTGCGCAGACGTCAACTGTACGTCAGACAAAGAACCTCACACATTTTAAGTCTGCAAAGTATGATTACCCGCAACCGCGGTCTTAATATTGACGTCAGATTAAACGCCTCAGAGATGATTTTATCAAAAAAATGTTTGACTGCCCGCATCTGGTCTTCACTGCGCAAAAGCAGCTGGCAACCATTAGCTTTTTGGACCAGCAGATAAATGACATTGAAGCGGTGGTCAGGCCTCAAGTTCAGTTGAAACCGGAGTTTAAAAAGCTGCTTAGCATTCCGGGCATCGGAGATATTCTGGGGCTGACTATCATGAGCGAAGTGGGCGATATCAAGCGCTTTGCAAAAGCGGGTCATTATAGCTCATATTGCCGCTGCGTCAGCAGTAAAAAAATGTCCAACGGAAAGAAAAAAGGCGAAAACAACAAAAAAAAAACGGCAATCGCTATCTGAGCTGGGCCTATGTGGAAGCGGCCAATTTTTGCATTCGAAATTGCCCCGGCGCCCAACGCTTTTACCAGCGCAAACTGGCAAAAACCAATAGGGTGGTGGCTATCAAAGCGCTCAGCAACAAACTGGCCAAGGCTTCTTACTATATTATCAAAGATCGAGTGCTATTTGATGCCAAAAAGCTGTTTAGATAATGCTTTTGGATGCGGCAGGGAACCACGAATGGGGGTTGGTCATAGCCAGCTGGTCTGATTGGAATCTGCCGCATCCCAACAAAACCGTGTCGTTTTTTGTCCTAATCCGCCTATGTCGTGAACCATTAAGGGGTTGGCTAATAACCACAGGTCTGTGACACTTCCAATTGGAATCGACATGGCACCGATGATTTTCTGGTCTGGCGCAGGCGGAAGGGGCGTTGTTTTTGACACCTGCTTGTCAAAGAACACCATCGCCTTAAACTCGATGGGTGACTGGTGCGGATAGGACCGCCGAAGGCGGCACCGCTGACCAACAAAAAAGAAATAACGGGTGCGGAGCAGGCCATAAGGCCACACGGTGCTGTTGTGAACATATTGGTTGATGGATTCGAAAGAGCTCTTTCGAATCCATCAAGGCTCAAGCGAAAAAATGTATTTTTTTTGCAGGCAGAGGTGTTTTTTCTCTTGACCCGCCCTTTAATGGGCGACCCCCGATCTAATCGGCTCCTCCCATCTCTGGTTGACCATATCGCTAAAACCGAACTGCACAACCCCTTTGCTCCATCTCCATTACAGAGACTTCATCACTACTGCGAGTTGTTCCGCCCCCCTGTCCCGCACCGGTACTCTCGCGCTTGGGGGGACTCCACTTGCTTTTATCCCTAAGGCTCAACACCTTGGCTCTTTAACAGCGCAGCTTGAGACTGTTATATATTTTTTCAAGATTTTGGCTTGGGCTAGGTTTTCTTGGCCTTAACTTCCCTCAACGTTTTCAGGACATCAATGCTGCTCTTTAATCCTTTAGTGTGCCTAGCCATATTTATAGCCACTCCGGCTAGTTGGGCCAGGGCCTGGACAAAATTTACATCTTCCAGCGTGAACTCCCAGGGTTCGGAAGTATAGACACGCATAGCCCCTATCACAATACCGCCGGCCACAATTGGTACCGAGAGGAGAGAAGCAATTCCTTCTTTCTGGGCTTCATCGGGGTATTGAATTCTAGGGTCATCCATAACATCATAGATCGCCACCGGTCCCTCCTCCAGCGATTGAGCAATGGAGCGCAATGCACTTAGTGGGCCTTTATTTATATACTCATCACTCAACCCGTATGAAGCAGCCAACTCCAGTTCATTGGTTTTACGATTGATCAGGAACAAAGAACATCCCTTGGCATCAAAAAATGTTTTGATGCTTTCTACCGTCATCAGAGCAACTTCTTCCGTTTCCCTGGAATGAGAGATTGCTTCAGTAACCTTAAGCAATGTTTCATAATTCATAATCTTTTTTTTCATAGCATTCTCCTCCTCTATTAAAATTGATGGCTTAGACACTGGCAACGTTATCTAAATTTACGATACAATATCCACTTTTTAAAAACTTAGAGATATGCAACGCCCAACAGGATATACAGCGTCCTACTATGAGCAAGGTATGCACATTTTAATTTGTCCCTTCATAGATTAACCTGCTGAATAGAGGTTAGCCGATTGAAGTGGCTGAAAATAATCTGGTGAAGGCTTTTGAACGACATCTTATATATATTGATTTATCAGCAAAAGCTATGCCAATCGGAGAGCAACGATTAAGTTAGTATAACAGCTTCTTTTAATTAGAATTGTCGAGGTGATGATACGTTTTGAGAAAAGAATAAAGGGATGCAGATGTCAGTATTTTTTACAAAATGTAAAATACCTGAAAGTACCGAGCAATCTATCACGTGAATAACAAATTACTATTCGGAGCAGATAGATGCACTCGGCACTTCAAAAAAGTGTGCATTGATCTGATATTTCTCGGAATAATTCCTTTACCAAATTTGAACACTTATAGCCGGATTCTTCAAAACCGGTCGTTCCATACGACTATCCATGTTCAAAATCAATTAACACCATCCGACTTCTAACTTAATAGTCCATTCATTTCAAGGTATTCCATGATTTTATTCTCAACCGTATCTTCAATCGCTTTTTTCAAACTATACCGGTTCAGATTTGGGTAGTGTTTTTCAAGGATCTTGTCATTGTAAAGGATTTCTTTAGAGAGAGTGTCGGGAACAAAGACGCCTTTTTTAACCTCAAATTCAAATTTAACCCTGATCGGAATTTTTACCAGCTCGAATCCCATATCGATTGTATGATATATGACTTTTTTCTCAATCAACCAAACCATTGGTTTAAAATTACCTTCTTAGTTTAAAATTCGCATTATCAATCTGAAGATATCATGGCTATCTGTAAAGGTTTTAGGTTTTAAAGCTTAAGGGGTATATCGTATTTTTTCATCTTTTTGTATAGCAAGATGCGGTGTATTCCCAGCATCCTGGCGGCTTTGGCCTTGTTTTTGCTTTCTTTCAGGGCATAGTGAATGGTTTCTTTTTCCGTCCTGGCCTGCAAGTCTTTTAATGATGACCGATTCTGTTCAGAGGATTCCTTGTGGTTGCGATACAGATAAAAGAGGAGATCCTAAAGGTGGATGGTACTGCTTTCATGGGCCGACATTGTCCGTTCAAGCACATTGGACAATTCGCGTACATTTCCTGGCCATTCGTGATTTTTCAAAACCGTTTCTGCCTCCTTATCCAGTTTTACTTCAAGGATATTCGCTTCCACGGCCATTTGTTTGAGCATCCATTGGGCGGTCATTTGGGGTCGGGCCACAGTATCCAACCTTAATATCGGCAAATGAAGAATAAAATAGGCTTGAACCTATCTCAAAAATAAGATTAGGGTTCAGGGCAAGGCGCGAAACGGTGAAAAAGCGGAGCATACACGTAGTATGTGAGTATTTTGAATCGTTTCGCAACGCTGCCATGGGCACTTAGATTGTTTTTGAGATAGGTTCTAAAATCTAAATGTAAACCGCGAGCTTCCTCTATGAACCATCTGTCCGAAGTCTCTGATCCAAAGATTTTCTTCCTCTGACAATGGACCTTTTTCCCGAAGATGACTTAAATTTTCTTGGAGTTGCCGGCGGTTTTTGGGGCCTGTGAGCACCAGATCAACGTGGGGATCGGACAGGCAGAAGCGATAACAATCAGATGCGGTCATGACAGGACCGTTCCAGCCTTTGGGACGCTTAAGAAGACCACCCCATCTCGTGGCTGTATAGGCGACAATGGCTGGTTTGCGTTTGGCGAGGTGAGGGAAGATGTCTTGTTCAGCACCTGTATGAGCGGCATTATAACGGATCATAAGCATGTCCAGCGGAGAATCTTCGGCGAGCTTGCCCGCCCGTTTCCGGTGGTGAATGCTCACGCCAATGGCCCGGACCTTGCCTGACTCTCGAAGGGATACCAGGGCGTCAATGGTGGAAGGCGTCCAGGCGCTCATACGACCCAGCCAAAAAAGCTGAAAAACATCGAGATACTCCGTGCCGAGCGCCTTAAGCAGTTGGTCGCAGGCACGCCTGATACCCCCTCCAAAATATCCGGTGGTCGGCCCGCAAGCTATGATGAGGGATTCCCGATCACGCTTGATAGCCGCTTTGAGCGACGTCGTTACACCTTGGGCTTTGGGGGTCCAAAAGACATAGTTTACACCCTGCTCTAGGGCCCACTCTAAATCCACTCCTTCAACACCATAGTTGGTGGCTAATCCGAGTCGGAATACCCGACGCCCAAGAGCGGGAACATCCCGATACAGGAAGTCATTGTTCATGAATGCGGATCCCTTTCATCTTACGCATTGTCCTTGACACCAATCCACGACATTGCACGCCAGAGGCATATAATCTGGCTATCCTTGGCATAACTTGTAGCTCTCATATTCCCTATTGAACATCAAGCACTTTCTCTAAGAACGTGGGGGCAAAAAGATTTCCGGAGGAGAAGAAATATCTATCCCCTTTTTCTGCCAGAAACGGCAACAAAAAAGAGGGCGTAAAAATGGATGGCTTTTGGAAGTCTGTTCATAAGCATCAGATTATGATCTGAGATAAAATCCCAAGTCCTGTTTAAGTGAATTTGGCCCTAAGAACAGTCCACCGATATTGCGATCGGTGGTCCATTTTATTACAATGATAGGGTTAATTTCCATTTCTATGGGAGTGTCTAAATTAAATTTCAATTCAACGATATCATTTCTGGAAATATGATTTGGTTTAAGGCATGAAAATCGGATTCCTCTCATTGAAATATCTTCGACGACGATTTCCCCTTTTTCATCTTTTCCTTGGAGAAGATATTCACCAACAAGCTGGACATTCTTGCGATGATATTTTCTAAAATCCAAGGTGGTCCGAAAAACTTCCCCACATTTACATTTGGCCTTCAGTCTCTTATGCGAATCCTTAAACTTAAATACATTTTTAGTTTGTTCTAATCCGCATTTGGGGCAGAGAATCGTTACCTGATTGGAATTGTCTACATAAACTTTTTTCATTCTATTTTATCATCCTCATCAAGTGGGTCTCTCGGATACTTTTCCATAGTTCATGTATGATATTTTAATATTCTTCATCATCAGGATCAACCTTATTTCGTATGTACAGATAAAATACTCCTTGGAGCCAAACTGGCATTTGAGGTCTGACCAGAGTAACCAACTATAATAACAGCAAATGAAGAACAAAATAGGTCCTAAAATCGTCTTAAACGATTCTTTTTGACCTCCCAAAAGGACCTTTTAAGCAAAATATAATCTATTAAAATAATCCTTAGACCTGTTATTTTGCACCCAAAATTGTACGTTTAAGACCAAAAAACAGCTATTTTTAGAGTTCTTCTTACTTATATTCAAATACTAATCGCGTCCCGACCCCAATTCGACTTTATTTGTTACACGTTACTTCAACCCAGCCTTTCTCAAGGCGCCAATATAGCGATCCGTATCCTCTTGATTTTTGTATCTGACTCTTTTTTCATATTTGTTAAGAGAAAATTTGGGATGTATCCTAAGCACTTCAGCCGCTTCAGAACGAGCTTTCTCCCCGCGTCCGGATAAGCTATAAATCACAGTCATCGCTATATGGGCATACAGAGAATTGGGGTCTTGACTAATCGCTTTTTCACATTCCGTGATAGCCTCTTCATATCGTCCAATCCAACAGTAGGTCATTGCTAAACCATGTAAGTACCAACTCGGAGGGATAGGATTAATGCGAATCGCTTTTTTATATTCCCGAAGAGCTTCTTCCGACATGCCCATAAATCGAAGTGTTAAAGCCCTCCATGCATGGATATCAGCCACATTAGGATTAAGGGTGATACCTCTCTCTGATTCGGCAATGGCTTGATCATATTGCTTGATCAACAAAAATAAAAAGCCCAAGACAGCGTGTGAATAACCATTCATGTCATCCAATTCGATGGCCTTTTTCACCAATTCGATCGCCTTTGTCAATGACTGTTTAGGAGATTTGCTCGTGCCAAGTAATGCATCATGCATGTAGGTTACACCAAGGAGCCTGTAGGCTGAAGCGTATTCCGGGTCTAAAGCGATGGCTTCTTCTGCCAGTTTCTTTGCCAAAGCAATACTCTCAATACTTAAATGATAGATATTCTCACGGGCTTGCATGAACTTTAGATATGACTCAAGATTATCTGTAGCTTTCGCAGCCAATTGGGCTTGCTCACCTTCTGTTAACTCTACATTCATGGCCGTGATGATTTCTTTTGTAACCTCGTCTTGAATGGCAAATATGTCGGTTAGATTTCTGTCGTACCGTTCCGCCCACAGGTGGTTTCCCGTGGTCGCATCGACAAGCTGGGCCGTTATCCGCACTTTATCACCGGCCCTGCGAACACTACCCTCCAGCACAAACCGCACGCCTAGCTCCCGACCGATCTGCTGAACTGTCAGAGACTTACCTTTATAAGTGAAGCTTGAATTGCGTGCGATTACAAAAAGACGCCGTACCTTTGAAAGCGCTGTAATGATTTCTTCAGTGAGCCCATCGCTAAAATATTCTTGCTTTGGATCGTCGCTCATATTTACAAAAGGAAGGATGGCTATGGAAGGCTTGTCAGGAAGCGGAAATGCCATCTTTTCGACAGAGGCGGGTTCAATCGAGGTGCGGCGGGTATAGAAGTTCCAAAACGCCAAAGCACAAGCCACAATTGCAAGGACAACTAAGGCCGCTGTTGCTGTCCGTGGCCATGCAGGTTTTGGAGTCTCCTCTCCAATCACCTTACCCGCATATTCTGGTTCAATTAAAATTTTATAGACCCGAACAGGTCCAGAAATATTCTTTACATCGTGCGCTCCAATATATTCATAGCCCAACTTCGTTAGTTTTTTCTTCACTTGATCGTAAACGTTTCGCGATATGCATACACCGCCTGGATCAGCCAGTCCTTCTATTCGTGCGGCAACGTTAACACCATCTCCATAAATTCGATCACCCTCATGGATGATATCTCCCAGGTTAATACCAATACGAAACACCATCTTTCTGTTATCTGGAAGGTCTGCATTTTTCTCTTTTAATGTTTCCTGAATTTCAATTGCACTATTCACTGCATCGAGCGTACTGGCAAACTCAGCCAGCAAATTGTCGCCCGGGGAATCCACAACTCGGCCTTTGTGCTTAAAAATTAGGTCGGAGATTGTTTTGCGGTAGGCTGTGATGGTCTTTACTGTATGTTCCTCATCTTCGCCCATCAGGCGACTGTAACCTTTGACATCAGCGCTGAATATAGCCCTTAGCTTTCGGTCTAAGCTGTTCTCAGTCATGAGGTCACCCCTCTTCTAATGGTTTAACAAAAGAAGAGACATTAAAAATGGGATAGTGGATTCAGGAAGTATAGGTCAGCTAATAT
>JAOUGB010000652.1 GCA_029857875.1 Desulfobacteraceae bacterium
GGCAATATTTGCATTGTTAACGGCAAATTCGGATAGCTCCAGACTGCTTCCGCCTGAACCCGTGGCCGTGAGATTGTTGGCTTCCCCTTCCATCTTTAGAGCGCTCCCTCCAGATAACTCGGCTCTGAAATCATGTGACGAAACAAATCCTGTAACAGTTCCGTTTACTCCTCCGGAGAATTGCAATTCTTGAAGGTCTGGCATTGTGATTTCGGCTTTCAAGGTTGAAGTCTGAAAGCTAATACCAGAATCCAACCTAATCGTCAAGGTGCTTCCAGTCTTCGTAACTTGGATGTATTCAAACAAGTTGTCATCAGCCGTAATTGTTATCCTGTACGAGTTTGCTTGGGTTATGTTCACCTTAAATCCGCTGCCAGCGTCAACAATTGCGAAGTCACTCAGAGCCTCTTCTTGCATTCGCAAGTTTCCTGAACCAACCACCCGCGTGACTGGAAACCAAGACCCCAGTAACAGCGGGAATAGGATTAATGCAATGACTATAGCCGATGCAGCCACGGCGATACCGGTAATCGCCCAAGGGCTCATTGTGCTTTGCTTGCGTCTAATCGGCTCCTTTCTTTCAATAGTCTGAGGGGAGACTGGAGTTCCACATTTCGAACAGAATTTCGCGTTCTCCTCCAGCTCGGCTCCACAGTGTCTACAATAAGTCATTTTTTTCCCCGACGATATTCTGGTTGGTGTAACTATAGAAATTATACGTCTCCAAGCATGTTTATATTTTTCTTTTCATGAACACTTCTATCGCCCGAACCAAGGAAGGAGTTAAATATCTTTGCTTCCGCGTTCCGCACTCTAAGAGTGGTACCGACCGCGCTAAAATCCTTCGAATAAGTCGTTTTTCCGACTAGTCTGTTTCACGCTTCTCCAAATGTTTTGATGATAACCTTTCGATTAAATTTTTAAAAGCTAAACCAAGTTTTCTAGCGAGGTCAAAGCTGACTTTCGGCGCCATTGACTTGGATGAATGCTAATGCTAATCAGGAGCTTCCTGTCCAACAATACGTGCACAAGTCTTCTCTCTTAAGGTTCTTGTTGTTTGGTGCCTCAATCACGGCTTTGACCATTTCTTCCAAAGTAAGGAAACGCAGTGTCGTGAAACCTATACGATTTCTTATCTCCTCGACCATCCTTCTGTAATTCGGGTTTGTTGAATCAAGATACTTTACAAGATTTTCATCTTGTTCAGTGATTCCAAGACTTTTATGAGTGGCAAGATCACTATTTTTGGTTGATAAGTCAAAAATGCAAGGGTGGAGCTGTGGGGGAGAAGCAATTCTCCCATGTATCTCTTTGGGTCCAAACGGCCAAATTTTCTCTCTTAGAAGATTCTGCAATTGCGTTCCCCTTCTAATCGAGTCATCAACCAGAATTATACTCTTGTCCTTTATTATCTGAGGATTAGGCACCTGTTTGTATTTTGCGATGAGTTCTCGCCTGTGCTGAACAGGAGGAATGTAACTCCTTCCCCAACCTGGCGTATATTTGATCAGTGGACGCCTGAGAGGAGCAACTAAATCCAAAACTTGCTTTATGCTTGTTGCAAGTTCATTTGAGTCAATCTTGCCTTGATTAAATTCTGAAAGGAACTCTTGGACTTTTACCTTGGCGAGTTCTATTTTTCTTTTGACGTATCCAACAGAGTGAGGAAGACCAGAATCAGCAATACCTAACACCAAATCAGCCTTTACATCATCGTTTTCAGCCAGAAACCCGCCGCATCGTTCTCTAACTATTTCGGAGTTTATGCCATAGAAGTCTGAAGCTGGAAACCCTGAGTAAACATGAAGAAAAGGACAAAACCGCTTCTTGCCATAAGTCAGTTCTCTTGTCTTTAAGCCATTTTCTCCAAATGAAACTATTTCGCGATAATCAAGAAACTTTGAAACCTGATATCCTAAGTTTGGAAAGCATGTGGTCTCAGAAGCGACTGCCCAGCTTTGCTCCTTGGAACCAACCACTAAAGGAAACGTATCTCCCGCTGCGTATATGGCCCGCTCGTTTTCCGAAAGCAAAAGCAGAGATATTGAACCCGTAGTCGTCTCGTACATCTTCTCTATGCCATCAGCTATACTATTTCCAGTACATATTAACTCGCCAACAATCTCGGTCTGATTAAGATTAATCATCCGTGCCTTCTGGCGTGATTTTTTGAAGGTAGCACCTTTTTGGATAAGTTCTGCGTACAACTCTTTGGAGTTCTTTATCAAACCAACC
>JAOUGB010000062.1 GCA_029857875.1 Desulfobacteraceae bacterium
GAACCGTCATGGTTGTGTCCGGTGCTGTATCACTGTCTTTAAAAATCCTTATTTTAAGCTTTAGCATAAACGCTTTCCTTATTCATAATAGTTAAGTCCTTTGCAACAAATCGATTTCATTGGTCTTCGCTTTCAGCTTCATCCAAAAAGAAAAAGCTTAAACCAAATAGGAAACAGTAAATAGAAAATAGTAAATAGAAAATAGAAAAAAAGTCAGGGTATTCGATTAAGCATTAAATATTCCCCGATAAATCGAGATCTACGACAATCATCAATCGTCAATCGTTTGCACCTGAAACGGTAATATTTTCAAAAGGCTAAAGTGTTATCCTTTTTTAAATTCAATTCAAAAAAAGTTGCGCCTTCAATGGGATTGAACCGATACGGCGCTATCTGTTTGAACCCCAGGGCGTTGTATAACATATTTGCATGATTCATTGAAGGGATCGTATCGAGTCTCATATAATCATACCCCATATCCCTGGCGGCTTTGATGACAACCTCAGCCAATAATTTTCCGACCTTTTGTCCTCTGAAATGCGGCTTTACGTAAAGACGCTTCATTTCACAAATACCTTGTCCTAAATCTCGAAGGGCTACACAGCCGATGGGCTGATTTGCATTCAGCGCAATATATAAACAGCCCCGCGGGAAAGCGTATTGTCCGGGAAAATTCTCCATCTCTTTATCAAAGTCTTGAAAGCCCAAATCAAATTCCAGCGATTGGGCATATTCCCGAATTAATTCCTTTGCTTTTTCAACAAATTCTTTTGTATTTGCTTCAACAATTTTTATCATGATTCTGATTGTTAGGCTGGATATTCCTTAAGTTTGCCTCCCTTCAACCGGTTAATCCAACGCCTGAACTGCCGCCTTAGTTGAATCAAATATAGGCGCTTTAAATCCCATTACAAGATATCTCATTGAATGACGAGTTTTTTGGTCCAAATTGATAGGTATTTTATTTCGTAGATTAAGTTTTGACAAGAAAAAGCTGCGGCAATGCAAAAATGCAGATTTTTTTCAGAATATTATTCTGCTTTTTGTTCATGGACATTGTCGGGAGTCGTAAATGCCAACCTTCTGTGATTCAACGGAGTTGTATCGCGGTCATGTTTTCGTACTGTCGTGGGGTCATGAAAAGCGTATGTTGGATTCAAATTGGCGGGTTTTGTCTATTAATTTATTGTGTTGGGCAAAAATGTACCCATCGGATTAAAAAGAAAAGCTAAACTTTACTAAAATTTAACTCCAGGTCGCGCCGCCATCTTTGCTGGTTAAAATTGAGATGCCGCCGGCAGTATTCACATCAATACGCATAATGATACCGGTTGGATTCGTCAAACTGACTTGGACCGGGGGGGCGATGATAGTAGGTAACATCCCTCTATTGTTGAATCCACAGGTATTGGCCGCAGTAATATCTACGCCATTTTCCAACGTGACGTTGCCCTTTATAGTGGTGTCGCCTGGGGTCAAGTTCGAACTTCCATCCGGGTCTAAAAATACGGTATAATTATTATTTCCGACGTCAAATGTGATACATGCATATGTGTTGTCTTTTACTGCCCGAATTTTTGCCAGATTCAAGTCATCGTATATCTGCCTTACCGATGTTTGGAGTTTATGTCTGGGCAACCAGGAAATATAACTGGGTATTGAAATGGCTGTCATTATACCGAGAATGCTAAGGGTTACGGTAAGTTCAGCTAACGTAAAACCTTTTCTATTTTTAAGTGTCTTCCAAAAACAAAATGATCTTTTTTTAAACATCAGTATCTCCCAAGAACAAAGCGATCTGTGTTTTTCCGCCGTTAACCGGCGTATATGTATCAATCAATAAGCCTTCACTGCCTTTAAAAAGCGCCAAGAATGCGGTGGTTTCCGGGTCATTCACACGCCACGGTTCAAATCCCCGTTCAATCCGAATGTACCAACCTGTCCGGGCCATATGATTTTTATAATATTCCAAGACTTTTTTCCCTGAATCGATGGTTTCGAGCTCGGCATAGCACCCGCCATTCAGCCGCATGATGTTCACAATCTTAGAGTTTGGGTAGCGGGATACCTTGCTATTGAAATTGTATGGCATTCTATCCATGCATCCTGAAATAATGCACGCAAATGCCATCAACAGCAGAGATAACACGAAAGTCTTGGATTTCATAAGCCGTCCTCTTATATTAAATATCGGAACTTTTTCGGTAAAGTTTATGCAAAAATTATGCAAAATAATGGGAAAGCTATAAAAAGGTAAGATATCGATGGGTTAGTTTGGATGGACACATCGCCAAATCAAGCGCTTGCGACAATATTCGACAATTTTAGTGCCGTTTTTTGGCAGTTTTTACCTGTATAATTCATCGTTTTACGAGGAAGCGCACCTCCTGAACACGTGCCATATTTTTTATGTAAACCCATTGAATGGTTATGCATCTAAAAAAGTGTCACAGTTTAAAACCCTTCCGGCTCACTCGCTATAGCGGGGCTTTACAAGCTCAATTTGCATCTTTATAAAAAATCGACAATCATTTAGCTTACCACATTATTTCTTGATATTTAAACCTATAAATCGTAGTTTGTTACTGATACAAAACCAACATATAACACAGGCATCGGCCTATGAAGAATCATGTAAATAGGTTTATATTGACCATTATTCTGTTGCTGGTTGCATCTTGCGCTCCGTTCAAGCCCCAGGAAAGGCAGTCACCGGAAGGTGAATTGCCGCGCTCTTTTTCGCTCTATACAGCAGAATCCGAACCAGAAGTACGGTGGTGGGAAGAATTTAATGATCCTGATCTCAACGCGCTTATCACTGAAGCGCTCTCCGACAACTTAACCTTGAAAGAGGCCTGGTCCCGACTCGTTCAAACCCGGGCTTTGGCCGTTCAGGCCGGTGCAGCACTTTATCCTGATCTGACAGGAACCGCCGAAGCTTATTATGCGCGTCAGCGGTTAGACAACGGTTCCCAGAGAACCATATCGAATGAGGACTATTCCCTGGGAGTTATCAGCAGCTACGAACTGGATCTCTGGGGGCGTATTCGGGCCGGGCGGGAATCCGCTCTGCTGGAGGTGACCGCCGCCCGGGAAGACTTAAACACAGCGGCAATGACCCTGGCGGCTGAAGTGGCCAATCGTTGGGCTGACATTATATCCCAGCGGATGCAAAAACGGCTTCTGGAACGTCAGCTTCAAACCAACTTGACATTGCTGGAGCTCATTGAACTCAGGTTTCGAATGTCCATGGTATCGGCGCTCGATGTTTATCAACAAAAACAAATTGTTGAAGACATTATGGCTGAAATCCCGCTGGTTGAGGCCGAGGAACAGGTGCTGAGGCATGAACTGGCTCTTTTGCTGGGAAAGCCTCCGGGAACATCATTAAAGATCAGCCGGGAAGACTTGCCTGAACCGGACGAAATCCCGGCAACCGGACTGCCGGCCGATCTTCTTTCATCGCGTCCGGATTTGCGAAGGGCTGGAATGCGTCTGCAGGCTGCGGACTGGCAAGTGGCAGCCGCTCGGGCAAATCGCTTGCCGGCAATTAGCCTGACTGCCGGGGCCCAATATGGAAAAGGCGATATGGATGTACTCTTCGACAACTGGCTGCTCAGCCTGGCGGGCAATTTGACTGCACCGATATTCGATGGGGGGCGGCGGGCTGCAGAAGTGGACCGCACACAGGCTCTCGCGGATGAAAATTTGTCTGCATATCGGCAAGCGGTTTTAACGGCCATCAAAGAAGTTGAAAATGCCCTGGTCAGTGAGGCCAAGCAGCGGGAACACATCAGGGCCCTCGAAAATGTGCTGGTTACCGCCCGTAAGGCATTAGAGCAGGCAGGGATTCGATATCGTAACGGGCTTACCGATTACCTGCCGGTGCTGACCCAATTGTTGGCGGTTCAGGGACTCGAAAGGAACTTAATTCGACAGCAGGCGATCCTGCTTAATGCACGCGTCAGTCTCTATCGATCACTGGGCGGAACATGGACGGACTCGCTAATCCCTTGAAAATTAAAGGACTACAACCTGACTCGAACGAACCGAAACCAAATAGATAAGTTATGATTGATGCCGGATGATTGTAGATTGATGATTTATGGAAGGCACTTCGACCCATGAATGTATATGAAAAATGATCGTCATCATTAGATCATCAATTCTTCATAAATGTGATTAATCTATTTTTATCCTAAACCGCACAACATTTTGTGCGCAAAAACCGTAATCAGACAGGAATGAAAATGGTGGATGATAAGAAAAATAACATGTTACCGGAGAAACAGCCGAACCTTGCCAGAAGTCCACGACCCATCATTAGAATTGTCCTATCGCTTGTTATACTCGGTGCCGGTATAGGTGCAGCATCTTACCTAAAAAACAGTGCGCCCCGAACCCAGAAACGACCGCCGGTTAAGCTGAGTCCGACGGTTCTGATTCAAACGGTAAAACCTTCCAGCTATCAGATTATTGTAACAGCCATGGGAACTGTTATTCCTGCCCGGGAAGTGGTGCTAAAATCACGTGTGTCCGGAGAAATTGTAGAGATTCATCCTGAATTCACGGAAGGCGGGTTTTTAAAAAAGGACATGAGAATTATCCAGATCGATCCTCAAGATTACGAGCTGGCTCTGGCTCGAAAGCGTAGTGCGGTGACCGATGCCGAGTATGCCCTGAAACTGGAGCTAGGGCATCAAGCAGTGGCCAAGCGAGAATGGGAGCTTTTAAACCAGGGCAAGCCGGCACAGGATATGGAAAAGGAACTGGCGCTGCG
The DNA here is from genome assembly GCA_029857875.1 of Desulfobacteraceae bacterium. Classification (GTDB taxonomy): domain Bacteria; phylum Desulfobacterota; class Desulfobacteria; order Desulfobacterales; family UBA11574; genus UBA11574. The sequence continues at coordinate 4,781 of JAOUGB010000062.1, forward strand.
CCAGCCCCACCTAGACAAGGTCAGAGCAGATCTGGCGGCAGCAGAGGCCGAACTTGAAGCGGCAATGCTTGATCTTGAGCGAACCCATATCTTGTCGCCGTTCAATGCCATGGTTCGTTCTAAATCAGTGGATTTGGGATCCCAGGTAACACTCCAGGAACCGCTGGCCGAACTGGTGGGCACCGATGCTTACAGAATCCAGGCATCCTTACCGGTGGATCGCCTTGAATGGATTGATGTTCCGGTTCAAGCCGGAGATTCCGGTTCCAAAGCCCGAATCATTTATGGCCAGGGTCATGAATGCAGCGGGACGGTTGTCCGGTTGATGGGGGATCTGGCAACCGAAGGGCGCATGGCCCGGATCCTGGTGGAGGTTGCCGATCCGCTTGGCTTGAAAGCTTCCAATCAGGATCGCGCACCCCTTTTAATCGGCGAGTACGTCAGGGTAAACATCCTGGGCCGTAAACTTGACAACGTATTTCAAATTCCGCGTACGGCCTTGAAAGATAATTCAACTGTCTGGATTGTCAGCGAAAACCAAATATTGGAGATTCGAAAGGTACGTCCGGTCTGGCGTGATGCCGACGTTGTCCTGTTGCAAGACGGCCTGAAACCCGGAGAACAATTGGTCGTTTCGGATTTACCCGCACCTGTGGAGGGAATGACAGTGCGAGTCGAACCATTGAAATCTGAAATGAAGAGCGACCAACCAGTGAGAGAAAACGCTGCAAAGGATAAGAACTCTTAATATGAACAACCTGCTGCATGATGATTCCGAAAAAAAGGGAGTGATCGCCTGGATGGCCGGTCACTCCGTGACAGCCAACCTTCTCATGCTGGTGCTTCTTGTGGGAGGATTCTTTTTGGGCTTTGCCATCAAGAAGGAAGTCTTTCCTTACTTTGAACTGGATCAGGTTCAAATCACCGTTCCCTATCCCGGCGCCAGCCCCCAGGAAGTGGAAAGGGGCATCATTTTGGCCATAGAGGAAGCCGTACAAGGCTTGGAAGGCGTCAATGAAGTCCGGGCATCAGCCAGAGAAGGGGTTGGAACGGTTACCGTAGAGATGATTGAAGGCGAAAATCTGCAAAAGCTGGGCCAGGACATCCAGGGTGAAGTGGATCGGATTACGTCTTTCCCCGAAGAAGCAGAAGAGCCCCAGGTGGTGATTGTTTCCAGAAAGCGTTATGTGGTTTCACTGGCGCTTTACGGCGATCAAAGCGAAGGGGTGTTACGTGAATATGCTGAGTATTTGCGGGACCGATTGCTTCAGGATCCGGATATCACCCAGGTGGAGTTGGTAGGCGTTCGAAATTATGAGATCAGCGTTGAAATCTCCCAGGACAAATTACGGACTTATAACCTTACCCTCGAGGAGGTTGCCCAAAGGATCGGCAGGACATCCGTAGAGCTTCCCGGCGGCGCCGTAAAAACTTCCGGAGGCGACATCCTTGTCCGTGTTAAGGAGCGTAAGGACTACGGGCATGAATTCAGTAAGATTCCGATTATTACGGCCAACGACGGAACCCAGGTTTTGCTTGAAGATATCGCGGATGTTAAGGACGGTTTTGAAGAAACAGACAATGCCGCCACATTCAACGGTAAGCCCACCGTGATGATCGACGTCTACCGGGTTGGTGATCAAACCCCGGTTTCGGTATCCAATGCTGCAAGACAGGTGGTAGAAGCGGTAAACCAGGAGCTGCCCCAGGGTCTGGCGGTTGTTCTTCGCAATGACCGATCGGATGTCTATCGGCAGCGAATGGGGCTGTTGATCAAAAACGGATGTATGGGGCTGGTGCTGGTGTTTATCTTACTGGCATTGTTTCTGGAGATCCGGCTGGCTTTCTGGGTGGCGCTCGGTATTCCCATCTCTTTTCTGGGTTCCCTTTTAGTTTTGCCGGCCATGGGTGTCAGCATCAACATGATCTCCATGTTTGCGTTTATTGTCACCCTCGGCATCGTGGTGGACGATGCCATCGTGGTTGGGGAAAACGTCTATCATCACCACCAGAGCGATATTTCCTGGTTCAACGCCGCCGTCTCAGGGACTAGAGAAATGGCCATGCCGGTGACTTTTAGCGTATTAACCAACATGGTGGCTTTTGTTCCCATGTTTTTCATTCCCGGAATCTTAGGAAAGGTTTTCAAGCAAATTCCAGTGGTCGTGATCAGTGTGTTTGCGATTTCGCTGATCGAATGCTTTTTGATACTTCCTGCCCATGTCGGCCATCAGAAACCGTTGCGTCAAGGGATTTTCGGCTGGATACATGATTGGCAGCAAAGATTCAGCAACGCCTTTGTCCGATTTGTTAATCGGAGATACGGTCCATTGTTGGGATTGGCCCTGCGCTGGCGATATGTGACCATGTCTTTGGGTATTGCTGTTTTGCTGATTGTGGCCGGGTATGTGAAGAGCGGGCGTATGGGATTTGAGCTTTTTCCAAAGATCGAATCCGATTATGCCATGGTGACGGCCACACTGCCGTTCGGGACCGCCTTTCAAAAAACCGAGAAGGTGCAGCAGATGCTGGTCAAAGCGGCCCAGGAAGTTGTCGCTGAAAATGGTGGAAAAACACTCATGGAAGGAATTTTCGCCAATATCAGTGATAACAAGGCCGAGGTCCGTATCTACTTGACTCCGCCGAACAAACGCCCGATTTCGACGGCGCAAATAACGGAACGCTGGCGGGAACGGGTGGGGGTTATTCCGGGATTGGAATCCATTTTATTTGAATCCGATGCCGGCGGTCCCGGTCGCGGGGCTGCCATTACCGTAGAACTCAGTCACAAAGATATTGGTCTATTGGAAAAAGCCGCTGCCGAGGTTGCCGAGGCGCTAAGTTTTTATCCGAATGTAAAAGATATCGATGACGGTTTTGCACCCGGAAAACAACAGATCGATTTTCAGATCAAGCCGGAAGCCCGCAGTCTTGGGTTAAGGTCCAGGGAAGTGGCCAGACAGGTCCGGCATGCTTACTATGGCGCCGAGGCCCTGCGGCAGCAGCGGGGGCGTAATGAAGTCAAGGTCATGGTCAGGCTCCCCAAGGACGAACGGATTTCCGAGTACAATCTTGAAGAAATGATATTGCGGACCCCGGCCGGTAATGAAATTCCATTGCGATCTGCCGTTACAATAAACCGGGGGCGTGCCTATACCGATATCAATCGCCGGGACGGTCGCCGGATCGTAACGGTAGAGGCCGACGTTCGGCCCAGAAGCAAGGCGGGCGAGGTGTTGCAGCCGCTCAAATCTGAAACCCTGCCGGAATTGCAAAAGAAATATCCCGGCCTGACCTATAGTTTTGAGGGCAGGCAGGCCGACCGGCGGGAAAGCATGCAGAGCCTGATGCGAGGACTTTTGGTGGCACTTGTGGTTATTTTTGCCATGCTGGCCGTTCCACTGAACAGCTATATCCAGCCCTTTATCATTATGTCGGCCATTCCTTTCGGCATCGTAGGGGCAGTGATCGGGCATCTGATCATGGGCTACAGCCTGAGCGTGCTCAGTATGTTCGGCGTGGTGGCGCTTTCCGGGGTGGTGGTCAATGATTCGCTGGTGCTGATCGATTTTGCCAACCGCAAGGAGCGGGCCGGAATGAGCCGGCGCGACGCGGTTCATCAGGCGGGTATTCACCGTTTTCGGCCGATCATTTTAACCACCCTGACCACTTTTGGCGGCCTGTCACCGATGATCTTTGAAACATCCCGCCAGGCCCGGTATTTGATTCCCATGGCCCTTTCTTTAGGATACGGCATTCTGTTCGCGACTATGATTACGCTGGTTCTGGTGCCGTCCTTTTACCTTATTATTGAAGATATCCGTCAATTAAGCAGAAGAATGAGATTCTCGTCCGATATCGAGGTCCGGCAAGATGGGGGACCTTAGATTTCAAATGTTTCGGCCAATATCTCCAACCACCCGATCTTATTATGACTTCTCACTTGACTGACGGACAGCCTTATACGTATATAGAGTTGGATAGCAATTATTGACTAATGTTCCTATAATTTACAGACCACATCCAACCATATTAAATTTCAAGTTGACAAATAGACAGACCTGACCATCAATTGAGGTATTGCCGCTCAACTGGCGTATGTGGAGGACATTATGTTAAAAAAACTTGTGCTGGGAGTAACGGCAGCGTTTTTTTTATTTTCCTTGTCATTTTTAACTTCGGGAACAGCCATGGGGGGTGATAAGACGTTTACGTTTGGTTTGCTTTTAGTTGGCCCCTATAATGATCACGGATGGAGCCAGGCGCATTTTGAAGGGGGAAAATATGTGGAAAAAGCGATTCCCGATGTCAAAATGATATATATCGACAAGGTCAATCCGGCCGATCGTCCCGGTATTACGATTCCCCAGCTTGTGGATGATATGGTGGAAAAAGGGGCCAGATTAATCATTGCAAATTCAGATGACATGAAGGATGGAACCAGGG
>JAOUGB010000653.1 GCA_029857875.1 Desulfobacteraceae bacterium
TACGAATTCATCAATTTTAACAAAAAATACTGGTTTTGTTCGAATACTATTTAGTTTCTATCTTTTTTCACGTCAGATTGTAAGCTTTAATTTTGTTCAACAGGGATTTATAACTTATATCGAGCAAAATCGAAGCCTTTTTCCGGTTCCAGTTTGTTTTTACAAGGACTTCTTTCATCAATTTTTTTTCTGTTCGTGTTATATACTCCCTTTGTATATCTTTCAGGGAGATCTTATTTAAGTCCCTTAAATATCTTTTTATATTAGAAATATCCGGAATGGCCGAATCCTGATTGTAATCTGTATAACTTAGAGATTCATATTGCTCGTTATTCTCAATAAATTTAGTAGGTATGTTATCTTTATCGGCAGGTAAAACCATATTCTTAATAACATTTTTAAGTTCTCTAACATTTCCTGGCCAATGGTAATGTGAAAGAATATCTTTGGTTTTCTGGGATATGTCAACATAGCACCTGCCACGCTCACCACAAAACCTGTCATTAAAGAAATCAGCCAGCAAAGGGATGTCTTCAATTCGATTTTTAAGAGGTGGAATTTTGATGCTTATAACATTTAGACGATAAAAAAGATCTTTACGGAAATCTTTCTTTTTAACAAGTAAGTTTAGATTTTCCCTGGAAGCCGCAATAATTCTTACATCGACTTTACTAATAATCTCATGTCCGGGTCCCAATGAACTTTTTCCGTCTAAAACCTGAAGCATTTTGGTTTGAAAAAAGGCAGGGGCCTTTTCTATCCTGTCTAAAAATATTGTTCCAGTATTTGCAGGCTCAAATATTCCTTTTTTATTCTGATGTACCACCTCCAAAGCATTTTCTTCATATCCAAACCACTCGTTTGAAAGACCGGTAACTTTAACTTTGACAAATGGATTATTCCTCCGATTTGACAAATAGTGTATTGCCCTTGCAACCAGCTCTTTTCCTGTGCCAGGCTCTCCTTGAATAAGAACCGTATCTTTGGAATCTTTTAATTCGGAAATCATTTTTTTTATCTTTACCATTTCAGGGCTATTACCGACGATTAATGGATATTCCTGGACTAAGTTGTTCTTCAAGCTGGTATTCTGAATCCTATTTATCGCTCTTTTTATCTCATTCGGTTCAATGGACTGCCGTATAAGCACTACATCATCAAATCCATTTATATTTAAAAACTTCTGAATCGCATGATCATCAGAAATAATCAAAATACGAATTCCATTATTTTTCATCTTAAGTGTATTGACAAATCTGAATGTTCTTTCTGAAGAAAGTGAACCTGATATAACAAGATAAGGATTTAACAGTGTTAGATTATCAAGACAGATTGTCTCCCTGTCAAAAGTAATGGGGGTGTATCCCAATTGCGAGAGTATTGATCTTAGATAATCTCTATGTGTTGGGTTTGTTTCAAGAATAACGATATTATTGTTATTTTCTGGAACCATTTCTCTATTGATGATTGATGACTTATTTTTTTAGCTTGATTCTATCAATTTAAATAAAGTCTCAAGGCTGTACCCGTTATTGCCAACCTTTTTCTCCTAATTGAGCGCAAACAAATGGTTTTACAAATACAATTCGCTTAAGGTTTGCAAATACCATGCCGTTTGAACAGAATTTTTAAGAAAAAAAAACAATTAAGGGAAGCGATTATCCAATGTTGTGAAAATAAATGCCATTTTTAGGTAAAATATTGTATTTTTTGTTTTCAAAATTTTTAATCACTTAATCTTTTTTGAATATTTTCAACTTGACAAAGCAAAGATATGAATCTAAGTTCACAATTATGGGTAATTTATTTCCTATGTGTGAATCTAAGTTCACAATTATGGGAATTTTATTCATAGACAATCCAAAATAAATTTGCCACGAAGGCACTAAGGCACAGAGAATATTTCTTATTTTTTTCTTAGTGCCTTGGTGACTTGGTGGCAAAAAGAAAAAGGTCCCCAAAAAAAGCAAACAATTGAAAATTAAGAAAACAACTTGCTAATTCGAAAAAAATATTGTAATAAAATCGTGTCACAATTTTATAAATATATTATGATGATATAAAATGAACAAGACTTTCAAACTGCTTATCATTGACGACAACAAAGAAATTTTGGACGCGCTTTGTGAATTTTTAAGCAAGAAAAAATATGATATTACCTCGGCTATTAATGGATTGGAGGGATTGAAATATCTTGAGAAAGAGAAACAAAGATTTGACGTCGTGATAACAGA
>JAOUGB010000654.1 GCA_029857875.1 Desulfobacteraceae bacterium
TTGACATGATTATGGCACAAAGGGCTTATGAGATTAACAGTAAGGCAATAAAAACAGCAGACGAAATGCTGGCCATAGTAAATAATATTTCAAGGTAATTAAGAAGATGAATAAAAACATATGTAAAATATTTATATTCCTCTGTATTTTAGGGTTTTATTCGACTTCAATGGGTGCGGCAATCAGCAAAAATGACCCTCAGAATGTCTCCCCTCAAAGGCTCCAAACCGTACCGGAGACCAAATTCAGAGAAATTTTTCAGAAATATCTTTATCGAAATTTAAACAACCAAGGATGCGATGTGGTTATATCCAGACTGAAGATAACCGGCAATGTGCCCGTACCTGACGGAACGATCAGTTTTCAGCAGTATCAAAAAGGTAAAAGAAGATTTGAAGGAAATGTAAACTTAATTGTCGTGGTTAAGATAAATGGTATGGTAAAAAATAAAGTTAAACTATCCGGTTGGGTTGACATATTTCAGCCCGTAGTTTGTGCTTCTCGTGATTTAAAAAGAGGAGAGAGGATAAGCAAAGATGATCTTTACTTTGTAAAAAGAAATATATCTCATATATCTTCGAAAATTCTAACTGATATGAATAAGATCATCGGTTTCATGGCAAAGCATAACGTAAAAAAAGATACCAGTCTTAAAGAATGGATGTTTGAAAAATTTCCAATTGTGGATAAGGGAGACATCGTTACTATAATAGCTGAATCCGGAGATATTAAGGTAACTGCTCCCGGAAAAGTTTTGATGAAAGGTTATGCCGATGAACTTGTAAAAGTTCAAAATCTAATGAGCAAAAAAGAGATTTACGCCAAGGTCGTTAATGGCTCAATGGTAGCAGTAGATTTCTAGATACTAGGAGAGTACCATGGCAGATAAAAGATACTTACTTTTGTGTATGACGTTCATATTCCTAACCGGTTGTGCGGGTTTGTCTAAAGATCCCTCTCATATGGTTCAAACAGCCAAGATTCAAAAACCTAAATTTGATGTTTATGAACCTCCAAAGCCGGAAGAAGGATCATTGTGGTCGGAAATGTCGGAGGTGAGTCTGTTTCAGGATATGAAGGCAAGAAAAGTCGGAGATACCGTCACTGTGAGAATTGTAGAGGATCCGGAAGCAGAACTGAATGCAAATACCAAAACAAGTCGGTCTTCAAGTATAGATGCGGCGAAACTCAAATTTTTGGGTTACATGAAGGCGCTTGCTGAAAAAAATTCCAGACTTGCTCAAGATCCGGGAACAGATGATTTGATACAGGCATCTTTGGGTATGAAATTTGATGGCAAAGGTTCAACCGACAGGGACGGCCACGTCAAGGCATATATTTCTGCAGTGGTTGAAAAGGTCCTTTTCAATGGGAACCTGTATATCAGTGGACAAAGGGAAGTCAGGGTTAATAATGAAACACAGTATATAACATTATCGGGCGTCGTGAGACCTAAAGATATAAGTTCGTCGAATGAAGTCTCTTCTACATATGTTGCTGATGCAAGGATCACATATTCCGGAACCGGTCCTGTAGCAGACAAACAAAGAGTCGGATGGTTAGGGAGGGTATTGGATTATGTCTGGCCGTTTTAAGAATGTATTCTTCATTGTATTGCTTGTCTCCTTTATTTTACCCTCTGCAGGTCACACTGCAAGGATAAAGGACATTTCATCAATTAAAGGTATCAGACAAAACCAACTTCTTGGTTATGGTCTGATCATCGGTCTCAATGGCACCGGAGACAAAGGCGGAACAAAATTTACCATACAAGGCCTGGTGAATATGCTGGAACATATGGGAGTCCACGTGGATCCAGATGAAGTAAAAGTAAAAAATGTTGCCGCAGTTGTCGTGAGTGCAAAATTACCGCCTTTTGCCAGGGTCGGGAAAAAGATTGATGTCATCCTGTCATCTATCGGTGACGCGAAAAGTCTGCAGGGAGGTACGCTATTATTGACGCCTTTAAAAGGTGTGGATGGCAAAGTTTATGCCCTTGCACAAGGACCTGTTTCTATCGGCGGTTACAGTGCCGGCGGGGAGGCAGGTGGCGGTGTAACCAAAAATCATCCTACGGTAGGAAGAATCAGTGGCGGCGCCAGCATTGAAAAAGAAATTCCGTTGTCGATAATGAGTAAAAACGAAATGACAATAATTCTAAATAATCCGGACTTTAACACAGCCGATCGGGCTGCCAACGCTATAAATTTGCGATTTGGAGAAAAC
>JAOUGB010000655.1 GCA_029857875.1 Desulfobacteraceae bacterium
TCTCTCAAAACAGAACGAGACACTTTTGGAAATATCAAGGCACAATCCACTTTACTATGGTGATCTGAATGAAGCTCTGAGGAAAATCACTGAGGCTTCTGCTAAAACCTTGGAGGTTGATCGGGTTAGTGTATGGTTATACAACGACAACAGGTCAAAAATTGATTGCATAGAACTATACGTACGGAGTGTGAACCGTCATTCGCAAGGCGCAGAGCTTATGGCGAAAGATTATCCCGCTTATTTCAAAGCATTGGAAGAAGAACGCACCATTGCAGCGTCCGATGCCCATACTGATCCAAGAACCAAAGAATTTTCGGGATTTTATCTGAAATCTCATAATATAACATCCATGTTAGATGCATCGATTTGGCTGGATGGAAAAATGGTGGGGGTTGTATGCCATGAACATGCCGGAACTGAACGCCAATGGAGCATAGAGGAAGAGAATTTCGCGGGTTCAATAGCAGATTTTGTTTCACATGCAATGGATAGTTTCGAGCGCAAACAGGCACAAAAAGAAAAAAAGAATCTTGAATTCCAACTCCACCATGCCCAAAAAATGGAATCTATTGGCACATTAGCCGGTGGGATTGCACATGATTTTAACAATATTCTTTCCTCTGTGATTGGTTATACGGAATTGGCACTTGACGACGCAAAAAGAGGAATATTGCAGCATGAAAACCTTCAGGAGGTCTTATTAGCCGGAAATCGAGCAAAAGATCTTGTTAAGCAAATCTTAACTTTCAGCCGGCAGGTTGATCAGGAAAAAAAGCCGATTCAAGTGAAACCTGTTGTAATAGAAGCGCTTAAGCTCCTCAGGGCTTCTATACCATCTTCAGTTAAAATTGAGCAGAGCGTTCAAAGTAATGCATTGGTTATGGGAGATTCTACCCAAATTCATCAGGTACTTATGAATTTATGTACAAATGCTGCCCATGCCATGAAGGATGATGGAGGGCTATTGACAGTCAGCCTTTCTGATGCAGAACTTGATTCAGTGTTTGTCTCCAGCCATCCAAATTTAAAACCAGGTCCGCATATAAATTTAACAGTGACTGACACAGGCCATGGCATTTCTCCCGAGGTCATGGAAAAAATATTTGATCCTTTTTTCACCACCAAGGAAAAAGGAGAAGGAACCGGAATGGGGCTTTCGGTTGTTCATGGTATAGTTCTCAGTCATGGAGGTGACATATGTGTTTACAGTGAACCTGGAATAGGCTCAACCTTCAGAGTTTATTTGCCTGTCATCAAGAGTCGTTTGAAATTGGAAGAAAGGGTCGAGAGACCCATTCCTACCGGAAATGAACGAATCCTTTTCATCGACGATGAGCCAGCAATTATGAATATGGGTAAGCAAACCCTTGAGTCTTTAGGATACGATGTTACCACACGTAATAGCAGCCTTGAGGCTTTGGAATTGTTTAAGAAGAAAAAAGACAGATTTGACATTGTAATTACCGATATGACCATGCCCCATATGACAGGCGAGAAGTTGGCAGAAGAACTCATGCAAATAAGACTTGATATCCCGGTGATACTCTGCACCGGTTTCAGTTCAAGGATAGATGAAAAAAAGGCTTTAGATATAGGCATCCGGGCTTTTATCTCTAAGCCATTTTTAAAACGGGAAATTGCTGAAGCTATTCGAAAGGTGTTGGACGAAAAATAGTGGTCATTACACATTAAAACTGAATTGAAATCTGAACTATCTGATATGTATTTTGAATTCTGAGGTTCGCCCAGAAAATGTGATATCGAACCATCAAAATCAATCTATCAATTGATATCTTAACTCGCCTTCCATACCCTGCCGCTTGGGCAAATCTACATTTAAAGTTTGACATGGCTTTATGATGAACAACCGTTTGTTTTAATTGTTTTTTTATCCATTCGATATTGCCAGCTTTAAACCCTTGACACTGTAAATGTGTAATAAATACCCTCTGTTAAGCCTTATCGTCACTATATCATCCTTTTTTGAGTGAGTTGCTTTTTGGTGTTGACCTGTACCAAACACCCTGATATAAAGCGTTTGTGGCGTTGTATATAAACGTCTATAGAAATCGCTTGAGACAAGCGTTAGAACCAAGCGTTGAAGGGGGAAAATTATGCTGACAATAGAACAAAGACGACAAACAGATAGGAAGCGACGGGAACGCTGGCGGAAAAGAAAACTCGAACAGGGTTGCAAGCAGATTCAGCTCATGCTGACGCCG
>JAOUGB010000656.1 GCA_029857875.1 Desulfobacteraceae bacterium
GCAAAGCGACACCTTTAACTTTAGACACTTCAAACTTTAGCTCACTTTAGGCACTTTCCCGGCTTGTCCGGGTTAAGGAGATATTATGAAAATAAGCAGAGAAGAAGTCATCCATGTGGCAGACCTTGCCCGTCTTGATGTGAGCAAAGAACTTATCGACAAATTTGCCATCCAGCTTGGAACAATACTGGAATATGTGGATACCTTGGAAAATGTTGATACGAAAGGCGTGCGTCCAACCTCTCATGCCATTTCCATGACCAATGCCTTCAGGGAGGATGAAGAAAAACAGCTTTCTAACAGGGATTCAGCCCTGGCCAATGCCCCGGATAAAGCAGATGGAAATTTCATTGTTCCCAAGGTAGTTGGGTAAACGATTTTGGATTTTGGCCTGCGGAATTTAGATTTAAAAAATATTGCCGCTTCAGGTATAATTAAATTTTTACTGAAAAAACTCATGGATAAGGGCTCCTAATGAAAGAACCGGCCCGGGATATTAATAAAGGTTTGTCTTGAAGAGAATGTTTTAGCATTAAATCAAATAGATTATGGTTCTTTCATAAAGATCCCTAATCCATTCAGACAGTTTTCAGTAAAAAATTTAATCACACCTGAAGCTCCTTTGAAATCAGTTCGTTGCAATAACACAGAATAAAAGGATTAGCAGGTATGAAGCTTTATGAACTGACCATACAAGAAGCCCACCGGCTTTTAAGAAAAAAAGAGATTTCTTCACAGGATCTGACCCGAGCAATTCTTGATCGCATAAATGCAGTGGATGAAGTTGTGGGTGCCTATATCACCGTGGACGGTGAAATGGCCATGGCCCAGGCCCAGGTTGCCGATAAAGCAATTTCAGACGGCAACATTAGACCACTTGCGGGAATTCCCATTGCGCTTAAGGATCTCATCTGTACAAAAGGCCTTCTGACAACATGTGGGTCAAAGATTCTTGAAAATTTCATACCGCCATACGATGCAACGGTGGTAAAAAAATTGAGAAGAGAAAATGCGGTAATTGTTGGAAAGCTTAACATGGATGAATTTGCCATGGGGTCGTCCACCGAAAACTCGGGCTTCAAGCTCACACGAAATCCATGGGATCTAACGCGTATCCCCGGCGGATCGAGCGGTGGATCCGCAGCGGCGGTAGCAGCGGATATGTGTATAGGCGCCTTGGGCTCTGATACCGGAGGGTCCATTCGCCAGCCTGCTTCTCACTGCGGTGTTGTGGGCTTGAAACCGACGTATGGCAGGGTTTCTCGCTTTGGCCTGGTGGCTTTTGCTTCCTCTTTGGACCAGATCGGTCCTTTGACGAAGAATGTCACCGATAGTGCCTTTTTGATGAATACTATTTCAGGTTATGATTCTTCGGATTCCACATCGGTGCCGGAGGATGTTCCTGACTATACGTCCTTTCTTGAAAATGGTTTGAAAGGGATGACCGTGGGTATTCCCAAAGAATACACGGCCACCCAGGGGCTCGATCCAGACGTTTTTCATGCCGTCAAAGGCGCTGTTAAAAAAATTGAAGACCTGGGTGCCCGATGCATTGAAATTTCTTTACCCCACACGGAATATGTGGTGGCGGTTTACTATGTCATTGCACCTTCTGAAGCCAGTTCGAATCTGGCCCGGTATGACGGCGTTAAATACGGTTACAGGGATAAAGATAAAACATATCTCATGGATATGTACAAAAGTACGCGATCCAAAGGATTTGGTCCCGAAGTGCAGCGCCGGATTCTTTTGGGGACCTATTCGCTTTCTGCGGGATATTACGATGCATATTACAAAAAGGCTTCCCAGGTGAGAACACTGATCATAGAAGATTTTAAAAAAGCGTTTAACACCTGCGACGTGATCCTTTCCCCGGTAGCCCCCACTCCGGCATTTAAAATAGGGGAAATGGTCGATGATCCGCTGACCATGTATTTGTCCGACATATTTACGATTTCAGCAAACCTTGCCGGAATTCCTGGAATTTCCGTGCCTTGCGGATTTTCATCCGAAGGTCTTCCCATAGGGCTCCAGATCATGGCCAGACATTTTGATGAAGGAAAGCTTTTCAAGGTGGCCTATAATTTCGAACAAGCAACGGATTTTCATACGAAAAAACCACAATTATAAAAGTTTGTTAAATCACTTATTCCTTCTTGTAACCGCCGATGAACACAGAAACACGCAGACGTTTTGTTCGGCCGACTTGGCCGAACA
>JAOUGB010000657.1 GCA_029857875.1 Desulfobacteraceae bacterium
GTCCGAGCTGCCGTCGTCAATCAGGATAATTTCAAAAAGACGTCCGGTCCGGTTACAAGCCAAAAGACAACGCCGAATGAGTTCATCCAGGTTTTCTTCTTCATTAAACACCGGAATAACAACGGAAAGTGATGTTTGGCTGCTCATGATTTCAAAATATCCTTTATGGTGTCGATAACGTCATCCACATCTTCATGGGTCATCCCCGGGAAAAGCGGCAAAGAGCATATGCGTTCAGAATTCCATTCCGTATTGGGCAATATGCCTGATGGAATTTTCATGGTTTCCATATAATATTTCTGCCGGTGCACGGCGCGGAAATGAAGGCCGGTACCGATATTTTTCTTTTTAAGTTCTTCCATGAAATCGTTTTGACTAAGTTTCGATTTTTCAATATCTAAACGAACAATAAACAGGTGCCATGAATGTTTATGGGAATATGCCGGAACTGCCAGGGGCCGAAGTTCTTCAACTTCTGTCAACCTTTCTCGATAATGCATGGCCAGTTGCGTTCGTTTATCGTTAAAATCCTCAACCCTGGCCAGCTGCTGAATTCCGAGAACAGCCAGGATATCCGGCAGATTATATTTGAAACCGGGTTCCAATACCTGGGCCTGAGGAGATCTCCCCTGTGTCCGTCGATCAAAGGCATCGACACCCAGTCCATGAAATTTTAACCGACGAATCTGATCAACAAGGTCAAGGTCGTCTGAACAAAACATGCCGCCTTCACCCGAGGTGATATTTTTAATGGGGTGAAACGAAAATATCGAGGTATCGTTTTTACCGATTTTTTCACCATGATATTCGGTGCCGATGGCATGGGCAGCATCTTCGATGATGGCAATATTACGGCCTTGGGCAAGCTTTCGCACAGGAGCCATATCAACCGGCGCACCGGCAAAATGAACCGGAATAATTAGTCTGGTATTTGCTGACAGATGCTCTTGAATCAAATCCGCTGTGACCATCAAGGTGTCTCGGTCGATATCCACAAAGACAGGTGTTGCACCGCTCAGAACAATGAGGTTCACTGTGGAAACCCATGTCATGGATGGGGTAATCACCTCGTCACCTTTGCCTATTTTCAAAGCTTTTAAAGCCAGATGCATTCCCGCGGTTGCCGATGACAGGGCCACCGCTCCGGTACAGCCGGTATACTTGCAGAATTTTTCTTCAAATTGGGCATTTTTCGAACCGGTGGTAATCCATCCGGAACGAAGGACCTCACCGACAGCAGCGATATCCGCTTCAGTAATACTCGGCCTTGAAAATGGCAAAAACTCTTTTCTCATGGACATTGTCATACAGGTTTAAAGGTTGAATTTCAACCTCATAGTGCTTTTAATGGATGACTTTATTAAAAAGCATGTGCTTTTTTTTAATTCTGACGAAATTTGCAATGTTGACAAAGGATATGGAGTTCGATAGGTGATTTTCTTTCCAAACATAAGAAAATGGGAGGATTTTCATTATGACTCAGCGACCGATGCACATCGAAACCAAACTGATTCATGCCGGTGAACCGGAACCCCGCATCGAAGGGGCGGTTACCCTGCCGATATTTCAATCATCAACCTTTCAATATGCAGGCCAAGACCATTATGACAAGCTCAAATACATCCGCATGAACAACACTCCCAACCATGTTGCCCTGCATCAAAAGCTTGCGGCCCTGGAAAATGCCGACGCCGCCCTGGTCACTGCCAGCGGCATGGCCGCCATCACAACAACATTTCTGGCCCTGTTGTCTCCGGGAGACCATTTTCTGGTCCAGGATTGCCTGTATGGCGGCACCCTCGATTTCATCAACTCGGACTTTAAAACTTTAGGGGTATCCTTTGACTTCGTTAACGGCAATGAACCCGATACATGGGCCAGGCAATTAAAGCCCAACACACGAGTCATTTATGTGGAAACCATCACCAACCCATTAATGGCGGTGGCGGATCTGAAAGCGGTGGTTGCATTCGCTCGAAACCATGGGTTGATCTCAATGATCGACAATACCTTTGCCAGCCCCATCAACTTCCGTCCGGCAGAATGGGGATTCGATCTATCATTGCATAGCTGTACCAAATATCTCAACGGCCATTCCGATATTGTGGCCGGCGCCGTTATCGGGCGTAAAGACTTGATTCAAAAAATTGCCCATAAACTCATTCACCTGGGCGGATCGATGGACCCGCACGCCTGTTTTCTTTTACACCGGGG
>JAOUGB010000660.1 GCA_029857875.1 Desulfobacteraceae bacterium
CACATCCCGATTCTTTTGATGACTGATATTCAATCCGATCCCAAAAGCTATGTTAAGGGATTGGAGACCGGGGCGACGGGTTTCCTGGGGAAGCCCATAGACAAAGCAGAGTTGGCGGTTCAGGTCGATATGGTATTGCGAATCAGTGCACTGGAGAAAGAAAAAGCCGAACTTAAAAAGAAGCTTCAACAGGCCCAAAAGATGGAATCCATAGGGACCCTGGCGGGGGGGATCGCGCACGAATTTAACAATATTCTCTTTCCTATTATCGGATACACCGAAATGTGCATGTATGATGTCCCTGAAAACAGCAAAACCAGAAAAAATCTGGCATCTGTCCTTAAAGCTGCTGATCGGGCTAAAGACCTGATTCAACAGATTCAGAATTTCAGTGCAAAAGGGGGGCAGGAGAGAAAGCCCTTAAAGATTCAATATATTATAAAAGAAACACTGAAGCTGTTAAGGGCGTCGATGCCGGCAACCATTGAAGTGCGCCATGAAATAGACAGTACATGTGGCCCTGTGGCGGCCGATCCATCTGAGATTCAGCAGGTGCTGATGAACCTTTGTACCAACGCATATCAGGTTATGGAAGAAAAAGGAGGTGAACTGGAAATTACCCTCCAAGAAGTGGATCTGGCTCCCAGCGATCTATCATTTGAAATTGATCTAAGCCCCGGATGTTACCTGAAGCTGACGGTTAAAGATACAGGCCCCGGCCTCGATCAAACTGAAGTCAAGCAAATTTTCGATCCACAATATCGCACCAATGACCGGAATGAAGGCGCCGGCATCGGGCTAAATATTGTACATGAAATTATCCGAAGCTATAAAGGGATGATTTGCATTTCCTCTGACCCGGATCAGGGAACAACAATTGATGTTTATCTGCCTCTGGTGGATACCCAATCCGGCAACATTTCTGAAATATCCACTGAAACGGATATACCACATGGCAATGAAACGATTTTGCTGGTCGACGATGAAGAAGATGTGCTTGAAATGATGCATTCAATGCTGGAAAGACTCGGCTATCAAGTCATTTCAATGTTAAACGGCGTTAAAGCTCTAGAGATATTCCAAAAGGTGGCTAAAACGTTTGACCTGGTTATCACCGACCAAACCATGCCCAAAATGACAGGGATGGAGTTGATCAGGGAATTACGTCTTATCCAGTCCGATATTCCGATTATTTTATGTACCGGATTCAATGAAAAAATAACGGAAGATAATACCAGGCATATGGGGATTGGTGCCTTAATTGGCAAGCCGGTCCGTATTGCAGAAATTGCAGGAATAATCCGGGAAGTCCTGGACCGAAAATCATAAAAATATTTCCGGCCTGCTCCTCCGGGCCAGCTCAGAGAGTTATGACTATACCTGATAAATCACCGGAAGAGTTTGAAGTGAACTAAAGTTTAAAGTGAGCTAAAGTTAAGGAATTCTGCCAATTATATTTTAATGACAGCGCGTTAGCGCTACCTCAACTTTAGGCACTTTAGATCACTTCAAACTTTAGGCACTATTAATAGGCACTTTAGATCACTTTAGGCACTTTGAACTTGTTCGGCTTTAAGTAAACCAACCCCTTCCAGGGGTTAAATCAAAGCCGGCTCCTCTGGGGTCGGATATTTTCAATTCGGTATTTAATAAGGTGGAGATGACAATTTGGAAAAACATAAAATAATCCAGGTCAGCGATCTTACTGTCGGCTATGGAACAGACATTATCCTTGAAAATATATCATTTGATGTTCTGGAAGGAGAAATATTTATTGTTTTAGGGGGAAGTGGGTGCGGAAAAAGCACATTGCTGAAACACCTGATTGGACTAATACCCCCACTATCGGGCCGGATACGCATTGATGGGGAAGACATAACGAACTGTAATGAGATGACATTCAAAAAGATTTTGAGAAAGATCGGGGTTCTCTACCAGAGCACAGCCCTTTTCGGTTCAATGACAATTGCTGAAAATGTGTCTCTTCCCATAAAGGAATACACCGACTTGCCTCAAAAATCAGTGGATACACTGGTCAAAATGAAGCTAAATATGGTGAATCTAAAAGGGTATGAAAACCATTTACCGTCTGAAATCAGTGGAGGAATGAGAAAGCGGGCAGGACTGGCAAGAGCAATGGCCTTAAACCCAAAAATTCTATTTTTCGACGAGCCTTCTGCCGGGCTCGATCCCGTAACATCTGTCGAACTC
>JAOUGB010000659.1 GCA_029857875.1 Desulfobacteraceae bacterium
AAAGTATTACTTATTTCCGCATTAACCGAACAGGGGCTTGAAGAATTAAAGTCTCAAATCGTTCACCTATTGGACAGCGATGATGAATGAGAAAAGAACATCGATTTTTAACAGCGCCAGACGAGTGGTGGTAAAAGTTGGCAGCAACGTCCTGACAGAAGATCACGGACTGAATTTAAACGCCATAAGATCCATCAGTCGGCAAATCTGCCGCTTAATTGACAGCGGAATCGAAATTATTCTGGTCTCTTCCGGAGCTATGGCTTCCGGGATCAGAAAAGTCGGCCTTGACAAACGGCCGGATGAAATTCCCAAACGCCAGGCCATTGCCGCCGTGGGCCAGGCCGGACTGATCATGGAGTATGAGAAGGCTTTTGCCCGATATCATAAAAAAGTCGCCCAAATTTTACTGACCGGTGATGACCTTAACAACCGCCAAAGATACCTGAATGCTCGAAACACGCTCTGCATGCTGTTGTCATGGCAGGTTGTTCCGATCATCAATGAAAATGACACGGTGATGATAGAAGAAATTCAATTTGGAGATAACGATAATCTCGCCGCCATGATCACCCTGTTGATGGATGCGGATATTCTGGTCAATCTGACCGATATCGACGGCCTTTACACCAAGGATCCCCGAACCAACTCTGATGCTGATTTTATTCCGCTGGTATCCACCATCGGAGAAGATATTAAAAAGATTGCCGGCGATATTCCGGGTGCTTTAGGTACAGGGGGTATGCTCAGCAAAACAAATGCTGCAAAAAAGGTCACTGCTGCGGGAATTCCAATGGTCATCGCAAATGGCGGCAGACCGGATGTCTTGAAAAAACTTTTCTCCGGTAAAGATGTCGGGACGTTTTTTACGCCAAAAAAGAAAAAACTGAAAAGCCGTAAATGCTGGATTGCGTTTACTTTAAAACCCAAAGGCGTTATAAGGATTGATGATGGTGCTGCCGAGGCAATCCTTAACAGAGGCAAAAGCCTTCTACCCAGTGGTATTGTGGGCGTTGAAGGTGAATTCAGTGTCGGCGCTCCGGTTGAATTTAGAAAAACAGACGATGAAACCCTGGGAACAGGACTGGTTAATTACAGTTCAACAGATATCCGAAAAATCATGGGACTTAAATCGAGTCAGATTAAAAACCGCCTTGGACATAAACCTTACGACGATGTGATTCATCGGGATAACCTTGCGGTTACTGCGGAATGTAATTTATGATTACTTGCTAAGGAAAATGCAATGCCAATGGAAACAACAATTGTAAACATGGCCAAAGCCGCCCGAGCAGCTGCCACACAGATGGCCAAGTGCGGTTCAAACCAAAAGAATGCCGTGTTGCTCGGCATGGCCGATAAAATAGAAAAAGATGCTTCAACGATCAAAAAAGCCAACCAAAAGGATCTTTTACGGGCAAAAGAAATGGGTCTTTCTCCTGCCATGATCGACCGACTCACGGTGTCGGACGCAACCATTAAATCAATGGCCAAAGGTTTGCGGGAGGTTGCAGGACTCAATGACCCGGTGGGCGCTACAAGCAAGTCCTGGCTGAGGCCCAACGGTCTGGAAGTAACACGAATGCGGATACCGCTGGGTGTCATCGGCATTATTTACGAATCACGGCCCAATGTGACCATCGATGCCGCCGGCCTTTGCCTGAAAGCCGGCAATGCCGTCATCCTTCGGGGCGGATCTGAAGCGCTTTATTCGAATCAGGCCCTGGCCGACATCATCGGACAGGTTCTCGGTGAGCGCGGCCTTCCTGAAACAGCCGTGCAGATCGTCCCCGTCAGAGACCGAAAAGCGGTCAACATCCTTCTAAATCAGGAAGAATTTATCGATTTGATTATTCCCCGTGGAGGAGAAGGATTGATCCGTTTTGTCGTTGAGCATTCGACCATACCGGTACTGAAACATTACAAAGGTGTATGCCATGTGTATGTGGACGAGGGCGCGGACCTTAATATGGCCGAAGAAATCTGCTTCAATGCCAAGGTTCAGCGACCGGGGGTGTGCAACGCTATGGAAACCATGCTTGTACATCGATCCATCGCAAAAGAATTTTTGCCGCAAATGGCAAAACGTCTGACAAACGCAGGGGTTGAAATCAGGGGTTGTCCTGAAACATGCCAAATCCTGCCGAACGCCCTAAAAGCCGAACAATCGGACTGGCCGGAAGAATATCTCGGCCTTGTCCTGGCCGTCCG
>JAOUGB010000658.1 GCA_029857875.1 Desulfobacteraceae bacterium
CCGAGGCAGGCAAGCCTTGACCCCTTGAGTCCTTGGACCCTCTTCTCCAACCAAATTGGAGAAGAACCTTAAATAAAAATCGGGTTACAAAGGAAAACTGAAATGGAAATTGAGGCCATTATTGATTTGATCGAGACGTTAAGAGGGGAAAACGGTTGTCCATGGGACAAGAAGCAAACGCCGCAAACCATTCTGGCGTATCTGTTGGAAGAGATATACGAGCTGATGGATGCTGTTGAATCCGGCAACCCTATGGAGGTCTGTGGGGAACTTGGGGATGTATTGTTTCATATATTTTTTCTTGTAAGTCTTTTCCGGGAGATGGGTCATTTTGATATCAAGGATGTTGTTAGTCTAAATGTAAAGAAAATGATCCATCGTCATCCCCATGTTTTTGGCAATGACAACGTCGACAGTGCAGATGAAGTCAGAAAACGGTGGTATAAAATTAAAATGGAAGAAAAAGACCTTTCTTCAGAGACGTCAATTCTGGACTCCATCCCTTCAAATCTTCCGGCCTTGATGCGCGCTTACAGAATTTCCGACCGGGCAGCCAGAACAGGATTTGACTGGGAAGACATATCCGGTGTTATGAAAAAGGTCGAAGAAGAATGGTCTGAGTTAAAAACAGCATTGAAAGAACAAAAACAATCTCCGGAAGATCATACCCGTGTGGCGCTGGAATTTGGTGATGTTCTCTTTACACTCGTAAATGTAGCCCGGTTTGCAAACATTCATCCTGAAACCGCGTTGAGAGATTCCACTAAAAAGTTTGAAAGGCGGTTTAGATATATGGAAAATCGAATTTCAAAGGGACAAAAAGATATACGATCGGTTTCTCAAGAGGAGAAGGATATTTTATGGGAGCAGGCTAAAGACAGTATCGATTAAGGCGATCTGCCAATACTTTTCATTATGCACAAAATAATGTGCACGCTTGCACATATTTCTGTGCACTTTTCACATATTTTTCAAAGTGATTCATTCTTTCACCCTATGTTTATGGGACCCAAGACGATTATGATTCTTGCCTTGATTCTCTGAAGCGCCCGTAAAATAAGGATATCAAAGTCCTACCCTTCTCATGTTTTTATAAAAAACCTCATAGAGTCAGATTTTGGCATAAATATTGAAAATGGTAGCGTCCAAGTTTAGCACATACCAGAGATGTTTACTCTTAATTTTGAAAGATCAATTCAAAAAAAATGACAGAAAAAGAAAAGAAAAGTATAATTAAAATTATCATCCTGATGGTGATCCAATCTGCCATCATTATCGGAATTATTGGTTGTACAGAAATCGAAGGTTTTTCTCCGATTGTGTGCTGGAGTGTAAAAGCAGGCGCAATATTTTTTTTAATTGTCACATCAATTCTTCTGATTAAAGAAATTATTCAACTTTTCAGCTGATGCTCATGAACCGAAAATGGGAAAGGAAGCATGTTTTCGTTACATTTGCCGACTCTCTAATTCGTCTGCGATGTCATTAGGTCCGGTACGCCTTTCACCCTGAAAATAACAGTCTTCCCCTCTTTTTCAATCATCCGGATGTGTCGCAGCTTTTTTCTAACTGTTTTTAAATGAACGGTCATTGTCAAATCGCTTCTTGGTTGACGACATATTTTTGCATTATACTTTTTTCGATAATAGGGTGCCGTGTCGCCGGTGGGTTTGATAGTAAAATCTTGGATCTTATCTTCAAAAGCGGTTTCAAAAGCAATGGCCATCATTATTTCATCTAAATTCCAAATCTCTTTTTTCCCCTTGTTCCTGTAGTCGATGTCCACGAAAAATCCCACCTCATGTTTAGATCGAAGATCCTTTAACGGTAGAAGAACAGTTTCGAAACGTTTTCGAAATGAAGTGGAAAAAGGCAATCCGATGAGCGGAGATCGAAAGGCCGACCCGAGCATAATGGATTTTGAAGTGTCAAAATCAAGATAGGCGATTTGCTTTAAAGTATTAATGTCAAACACATCGATCAGACAATTTCCTCTCAACGTGAATACCAGATCAACCGATACGGTTGAATAAACAGAAAACCCCGATTGTTTTAAATCCCGGTAATTAAATGTATTACATTCGGAGTCATCCATCTTTCAATAAAGATACCACTTTTTATCATGTCGACGAATGATAATTCGCCAAAGACATATTTTGTCTTTAAAAAATTTATATGTTTAAGTTGACTTGTGTTTAATAAATGTTCCGT
>JAOUGB010000661.1 GCA_029857875.1 Desulfobacteraceae bacterium
GATTTGACATCCAAAATGTTATGCCTCCTTAAATAAACTCTTATTTTAAGTGGTTTTTTACAAATTTTGGGGAACTTTAACTCGCTAATTCCCTGTAGCTTGCTACAGGGTCAT
The DNA here is from genome assembly GCA_029857875.1 of Desulfobacteraceae bacterium. Classification (GTDB taxonomy): domain Bacteria; phylum Desulfobacterota; class Desulfobacteria; order Desulfobacterales; family UBA11574; genus UBA11574. Next base: position 115 of record JAOUGB010000661.1, read on the forward strand.
CCCATTATGTTCCCTCTTCCCGGGGAGAGGGTTAGGGTGAGGGGATAAAATAAAATCAGCTTTGATACCCTGCAGCTTGCTGCAGGGAGATTCATTCTAAGTCCCCGGCGTTACTTAAAGGAGCTACGCACACCGAGGCCGATTAAATAAAAATAAAATTTAAGAAAACAATTAATGTGTAAATGCACCATGCTGCCGCAAGCCATAAAGAAGTTATCAAGAAAATGTCTAAGGTTTTCATGATTTTTTTTCTCCCTCGAATTCTACCAATCTAACTATCTGTCCGTTATTCCTGAAATCCATAGTGAAATATTTCGTATTCTGTTTTCCCCCCAAGCAAAGCATCTATCTTGTCCTGAGTTTCCTGTCTTTCCTTGCTTAACAACCATTTTCCCCAATAATCAGAGGACTTCCAGGTACTGATGACCAGAAACGTATCGGGTCTGTCGAGGCTTTTTAAAGTTTCACCGGAGATATAACCCGACTGGTTTGTGGCAAGGACTCTCATTTGTCTAAATAGAGGTATCATTTCCTTTGCCTTGTTTTCCGGTACAATCCGTTTAATTAAAATTTTAACAGCCATTTTGTCCTCCTTTCATATAAAAGATGGATTTAGCCTTTATATTTAAGCAAGTTCCCTTATGGTAGTTAGTCCTGATACATATGTGCCCGAGTAACCGGCAAAGTATTGTCCAATCCTTTGGAGACAAGAATCTGAAACAGGCGAGAATTGCCGTACTTAAATCCTGCTGCCGTACTGTTTAAAAACAGACGCCATTGCCTCACAAACCCTTCATCAAACAATTTCCTTATTTTCTCTATATTTCCTTCGAAATTTTCTGCCCACTTTTCAAGAGTTTTGGCATAGTGCAGCCGCAAATTTTCTACATCCAGGATGGAAAAACCGGTTTTTCCCATTTCGTTCACAATTTCGTGAAGTGTCGGAATATAGGCCCCGGGAAAAATATAACTAAACGTCCAAGGATCTCCGGCAGACGGGGTATCTTTTCCAATGGTATGCAGCAGGGCCAACCCGCCGGTTTTTAACAAATCCGAAACTTTTTGAATAAAAGTAGGGATGAATCTTTTCCCTACGTGTTCCATCATACCTATGGAAACTATTTTATCGAATTTTCCGCTTAAATGTCTGTAATCCTGATACAAAACCTTAAGCTGATTTTGAAGTCCCAATTCTTTGATTTTACGATTGGCGTGTTGGAATTGATTTTTCGATAGCGTAATTCCAACTCCGGTTATACCATATTTTCGGGCTGCATAGATAAGCATTCCGCCCCAGCCGCAACCAATGTCGAGAAGGGATTCATTCGGCTTGAGTAAAAGTTTGCGGGCAATATGTTCGTATTTGTTCAATTGTGCCTGTTCCAGAGAATCGTCCGGCTTTACAAAATACGCACAGGAGTAAGTCATGGTCTTATCAAGATAGAGTGCATAAAATTCATCGCCCTTGTCATAATGGTAAGAAATGTTTTTTGGGGCTTGTCGCAGGGTATCGCTGTCTATCATCGAAAGGATAAGAAGTCGAAATTTTTGCCAGAAAGATAACCGGTAATCATCAAAATCAATGGCGAATCCCAGACGAAAAAGTTTTAGAAGATCATTCTCTATTTCCAGATCTCCCTTCACATAGGATTCTCCAAACCCTAAAAACCCTTTTCTGATGATTTTTTTGGCACAACTTTTGGTTTTCAGGCGTAATGTTACCTGTGGATAGTTTCCAAAGCGTATGGCATCACCATCCCAGAATTCTATTGCAAAGCATGCCCTTGGGTCAGATTGATGCATCATTTGGGCGATATTTTTGATAACCTTTTTCATATGGCATAAAAAGGTTGTGATTAAAAGACTTGTGATTTCGTCAGGTTGTAGAAGTTCCGAAACACTAAATTAATATCAGAATATAATTCATTTTGTCCATAGCGGCAATTCTTCATTTTGATGGTGTGAATTCCTAAGGGCGGGAATTTATCCCAAACAATCGGGAGAAAAACTGATAAGATAAGTTTTTAAGGCAGGCTTATTCTTTCCACAGATGAACATCGACAATTCCTAACCTTGCGGCATACCCTTTTCC
>JAOUGB010000662.1 GCA_029857875.1 Desulfobacteraceae bacterium
TTTATTCCAAGTAAATGCTGTGTTTGCCCCTTATATCCTCTTTTAATCAAGGATCAAGGTTTGATCCCATTCCTTCAATCTTTCCCATATTGAATATTGAGCGCCAAGCACTTTCTGCACGAACGTTATAGGAGTCCGTCCCCTATAGGAGTAAAAGTTCAAAGGAGTTAAGAGAGGGGAGAGGGTGTCAAATCTTGTATAGTGAATATATTAATATTATTCACAATTCAAGACACGATACCATTTACGGATGTCCCGGAAGTTCCCCAAGTCTCCATTTAATAGAAGATTCCAGTCCTCTTAAAGATTTTTCTTGCTTATTTTAAAGTCAGCAAATATAGTGCGGGATTTCTGAATCAACCAAAACACTATGCGGACATTTTTTCGCGTATATTGTGACCATTCTTTTCTAAGCCCTTCTATTCTCACAAATATTCCGAAATTCGCTTCTGCTCCATCAGAAAAATAGAATCAAGAAAAAGTCTTGCCGGTAAAAATTTTCCGTGAAGAGGCTTTTTTCTGATAGGTTGTTTTTGAAATTATGAGATAATTATACTTTTTAGGTGACAGGAAAATGATCGAAAAACAAGAAATATTAACGAATTCATTCGAAACTTCTCCGGTTCAAACCCAGTTAACCGGATTCAATGATTACCAAGAATATTTGGGTTATAGCAAATCTTTATTCAAACTAAAACCAGAGGAATACCAAGGGCTGTTCGATGTTTTGCTAAAATTACAAAGTATAGGGCAAGATGCTGTTCAAACGATGCTGTTATTGAAAAGCAATACCGATGATGATGACGGTTATGAACTCATCAGATTCATGATACAGTTTGATTGTATGGATATGGGAGATATTCAAACCATGTTATCTTCCTAAGCCCTATTAACCGTTAATCCCATTGCCAGAAAAAATCTCGTATTATCGAAAGGATTATCAAATTGTTTAATTGGATCAAAAAAAGAACGACGCTTAAGTCATACGTAAAGCAACTGCCTTTATTTCTGAAAAAGAGATACGGAAAACACAAACGATATTCCGAAGAAGAGATAAGCACGTCCATTCAACTGGCAGGTTTTGACAATTCATTTATCGAATACGCTTATGCAATGTTTATGTCGCGTAATGAGTTTGGGGGCTTAAAACACAAGAATAAAGATCTTGAGGATTACGACACTTTGAGAAAGGAAATTGCAAAATCTTTTTTTAGTGGAAATACATCCTTTACAATTCATGATGTGTTAGAATCTGCACTCATTCCGAAAAGATGAATGCGAAGATTCTAAAAAATAAAATGTTTCTCAGTCCCATATTTCCTTCACTCGTCCAACTTCACCACTTTCCAACCGGACTTTAATGTCATGGGGATGCGTCGGTGATGTTGTCAGGATTTCTTTCACGATACTTTCTGCTCATCAAATGCGTTTTAAATTAATGTGGGATTTGATAAGTTCCATCTAACCGACTCCACATTTCTTCATGTCTTTTACTGAGTTCCTCTAAAGACTCTTTATATTCTTGCTCAGATATTTTCCCGGATTTATAACTGTTTTCTAAAAATGCGATTTCGTTTTCATACCACTTATCAGGATCAAAGTTGTAAGTCATTTAGCATAAATTCCGTATCATTAATATAAAGTTGCCATTATACACATTCACTACTTTTTGGGTAAACTTGTATTTGTGAAAGTTATAGAGGTTATATTCTAACGGGCAACCCGATTTTCCAACAAGCAACTTATAATCTTATGTAAGTCCCCGGGTCCGTCCTAGTGGCACCTTATTCACTATTCCAGCTTTGACACTGTTTCCCTTTGATTTTGATATCCCGGATTTGGCTCCAGATGCCAGAAGCCATCGGTTTTTAATTTTGGAAACGGATAGGCCATGCTCGTTTTTGAGCCAAGGGGCATGATACTGTTCCAGTAAGTATTGAATGTATCGAGCAGTTCAAAAGAGGGTTCGATGAAGTTTTGGGTAATTGATCCCTGGGCAATCAGATCCATAATTGATAGCAGCAGAAAGGGTTTGTGAGGTGCCTGATAGCTGGTCAGTGCAGACCAGCGTTTACGGTTTTTATCAGTCCGCCCCTGCCCCAAACCATAGTCAACTTACAGATGAATTTGATCTCCGTTGATGCATTTTACAAGACTTTTAAATTCTCCATCTGACATTCTCTGTCAAATTGAATTGCTATACC
>JAOUGB010000663.1 GCA_029857875.1 Desulfobacteraceae bacterium
ATTGCCAAAGGAAAGGTTTATTCCGCCGGTATGGGTTTCATTAATCAGATCCATTGCAAAGCATTCCATTGCAAATGCGATACTTGTCCCCACAGAAATAGTGTCAAGGCCATAGGCATCACAGTAAAAATTCATCTCAATAACAGTATGGGGATCAAAGATACCCAGATTCGAACCACAGCCGGCAATGGTTTCATATTCGGGACCGTCCACAAAAACTTTTTTTCCTCTGTAAGGTCCCGTCAGTGGAACAAAGTCCTTGACACCATGAGAGCAGGCCACCGTGCATCCCATCCAGCATCCATCATAGCCTGTATCAAAAATACGCCTGTACACCTCTTGACCGACATTGTCTGCCTCTGGGTGCTGCCCATATTGAAAATTATGGGTGGGCAGCAAATCAAAATCATTCATAATCGTGACCAGATGGGTTGTGCCGATTTTGGCCATTTCATTTTGTTTGGGATCAAGATTCACAATTTCCCTGGAGTGTTTTTTCCCAACTTCTTTTAATGCGATCCCATCCGAAGGATTATTTGTATTGACCGAAACCCTATCCCATCGTGCCACAACGGCTTTAATACACTTATCTGCAAAGACACTGCCGATTCCGCCGCGCCCGGCCTGTTTGTATCGTGCTCGCTTTCGCTTTAAATCATACCAGGTAAAATTCAGGCAGCCCATGAGAGTGTGCTTCGCACCCGGTCCCGTGGAAACAACGGAAATATGCCGGGGTTTTCCTTGGGCGAAGTGTTCTGTTAATATGGATGAAAGCGCATATGAATCATCCGGCAATCCGGATGTTTCAAAAATTTGTATTTTTTCATCAATGCCGTCGATGAAAATTACAATATCCGTTTTGGTCTTTCCTCTGATTTGAAGAGCATCAAACCCGGAAAATTTAAGATAAGGACCAAAATATCCACCAACATTGGAATCAATAACGGTTCCTGTTAACGGCGAAATCGTGGTTACAATACTTTTGCCCGAGCCCGGATAAACGGGAGTTCCGCCCATGGGGCCCGAGGCAATACATATTGCATTATCAGGATCAGACCATTTCGTTGTCCCTTTGACAGCATTCCATAGTAGCCAAAGATCAAATCCCTTGCCGCCAATAAATACTTCCTTCATTTTTTCGGTCACCGGATGAATGGAAATCTCCGAATTTGAGATGTCGACCAAAAGGGTTTGATTGGCATAACCTTTATCAATAACTGGCCTTTTGTAATCAAATGTCTTTATCGCTTCAATTTTATATTCCGTATTCATATCAGCCCCAATTTTTAACAACCGTTATTGGTAAAATTCCGCATGACGATTTCCCCCAGTTCTTTGGATCGCTGGGTAGCAACTTCCACTGCATTGATGAGGGTGGTTCGAAGCCCTCCTTTTTCAAGCGTATGAATTCCGGCAATTGCCGTTCCACCCGGTGATGTAACCATATCCTTTAGCCTGCCCGGATGTTCTTTGGTCTCCATCAACAATTTTGCAGCCCCCAAAATCGTTTGGGTTGAAAGAAAAAGCGCATCTTCCCTTGACAGCCCCACCTTGACACCGGCATCAGCCAAGGCATCGACAATTAAAAAGATGTATGCAGGTCCGCTGCCGCTCAAGCCGGTAATGGCATCCATAAGGACATTTTCCTTTAGAAAAATGCTTTTACCCATGGAGTTGAAGATCTCCATAGAAAGGTCAATGTCTTCCTTGGTGGCATTTGCCCCGGCGGCAATCACCGATGCACTCTCTTTTACAAATGCTGCAATGTTGGGCATGACGCGAATAAGACGCAATTCCTTTTTAAGACACGATTCGATTGCAGCCAGAGGCACACCTGCGGCGATGGAAATGATAAGCTTGGACATGTCCAGACAAGGTGCTGTTTCTTTTAATACGGATGCGATGATTTGGGGCTTAACTGCATATATAATAATATCAGAAAATTCTACAGCTTTAATGTTTTCGGTAAGTGTAACTACACCATATTTTTTTGCAACGGATTCTAGCTTGTTCATCCGAATATCCGTGCAAATGATGTTCTCTGGATTGGCTGATCCCGAAGTAATGAGTCCGCTGACAAGGGCTTCTCCCATATTTCCGCATCCGATGATACTGATTTTTTTATCTTTTAACATGAATTTTATTCCCTCCTTAATTTGTTAGTCCCTTAGAAAAAAAAATTTGGGATTTTG
>JAOUGB010000664.1 GCA_029857875.1 Desulfobacteraceae bacterium
ATCTTGCCAGAATTATCAAGGAAGCCTTTTTAATTGCCAGCTCCGGCCGTCCGGGACCTGTTTTGGTGGATATCCCGAAAAATGTTTCCGTCAATGCCATAGAATACAAGCCTCCCCAAAAAATAGAACTGAAGTCTTACAACCCGACATACAGCCCCAATGTTAAACAGCTTCACAAAGTGGTGTCGCTGATCAAGGCTGCCAAAAAACCGATGATTTTTGCCGGCGGCGGTGTCATTCTTTCAGGAGGCGCCAAAGAGCTTACGGAACTCGCCCATAAAACCCGAATCCCGGTGACCACTTCTTTGATGGGCCTCGGGGGATTTCCGGGAACAGACCCATTGTGGCTGGGTATGATCGGCATGCACGGAACGTATCGGGCCAACATGTGCACCGGTGAATGTGACCTTTTGATCGGTATCGGCGTCCGGTTTGACGACCGCGTTACCGGAAAAACAGATGTGTTTGCAGCCAACGCCAAAATTGTGCACATCGATATTGATCCCACGTCCATACGCAAAAATATCCCGGTTACAGCCCCGGTTGTCGGAGACTGTAAAATCACGCTGGCCAAACTGAACAAGCTGTTGGACAAGGAGGACCTTGGCGATCTCCAGAAAACGCGAAAAAAATGGTTGGATCAGATTCAGCGCTGGAAAGACACCCAGCCGCTTGCCTATAAACAAACAGACGTTATCAAGCCGCAATACGTTGTGGAAAAATTGTATGAATTGACCAAAGGCAAAGCCATTATCACCACCGAGGTGGGACAGAACCAGATGTGGGCGGCTCAATATTACCACTATGACAAACCCAACCATTTCATTACTTCAGGTGGCCTGGGTTGTATGGGGTTCGGTTTGCCGGCCGCTATCGGCGCGCAACTCGCCCGCCCGGATAAGCTTGTGGTCGATATTGCCGGTGACGGCAGTATCCAGATGAACATACAGGAAATGACGACCGCGGTGCAAAACGGTCTTCCCGTAAAAATTGTTATTCTCAACAACGGATATCTCGGCATGGTCAGGCAGTGGCAGCAACTTTTCTTCGAAAAGCGTTATGCGGCCACATGTCTTGATTGCGCACCTGATTTCGTAAAACTGGCAGAAGCTTACGGGGCCGAGGGTTTAAGAGCCACAAAACCCGAAGAAGTGGAGGCTGTTTTGAAAAAAGGCCTGGCCTCCAAAAAACCGGTGATTATGGATTTTGTGGTGGAAAAGGAAGAATGCGTTTATCCGATGGTTCCTGCCGGAGCTCCGGTTACTGAAATGCTTTTGGTGTAAGATCGTTTTTTAAAATACCTGATTAAAAATCGTCAACTCTGTTTCTTAAAAAAGGATATAAACCATGACAGAAGAAAAACATATACTTTCGATTCTAGTGGATAATGAACCCGGCGTTCTCTCAAGAATTGCAGGATTGTTCAGCGGCCGGGGATTTAACATTGAAAGCCTGTGTGTTGCCGAAACCATGGACCCGCTGGTATCGAGGGTGACACTGGTCACGATAGGGGAACCGCCGATTATCGAACAGATCGAGAAACAACTGAACAAGCTCATCAATGTTATCAAGGTTCACGATCTTACCGGAAAGGAATATGTCCAGAGGGAAATGGCCCTCATAAAGGTGGTCGCCAAACCGGAACATCGTGCCGAGATATTAAGAACCGTGGACATTTTCAGGTGCAAGGTTGTTGACGTGGGCCCTGACCATTACACCATTGAAGTCACGGGCGACGAGGGCAAATTAAAGGCGATTTTAAACCTTTTAAAACCCATCGGCATAAAAGAAATTGCCAGAACAGGAATGATTGCCCTGTTCAGGAACTCGAAATAAAAACTGTTGATAAGGGGCCAAGGATTCAAGGATTCAAGGGTTCGAGTGAGAAAGCTTTAAAAACAAATAAATAAAAATGATCACTTGGCCCCTTGAATCCTTGAATCCTCGAATCCTTTTATCCAATTAAAAAGGAGAACAACATGGCCAAAATTAATTTCGGCGGAATAGAAGAAGAAGTGATTACATCAGAAGAATTTTCTCTGGAAAAAGCCAGAGAAGTTCTCAAGGACGAAATCGTTGCCGTTTTAGGCTACGGCGTTCAGGGCCCGGGACAGGCCTTAAATATGAAAGATAACGGAATCAACGTCATTGTCGGGCAGCGTGAAAAGAGTAAATCCTGGGACCGTG
>JAOUGB010000064.1 GCA_029857875.1 Desulfobacteraceae bacterium
TTCTGTTTGGATGTTTCGGCCAAACGTTTTTCGGTTTCATTGGCATAGAAAATGGCGCTCCGGTACTGGGTTCCCCGATCCACAAACTGTCCTCCGGGATCCGTTGGATCCACGTGCCTCCAGAAATAGTCCAGCAGTTGTTCATAGCTGACCTTGGATGGATCGTAGATGACTTTCACGACTTCCAGATGGCCGGTGCCGCCGCCGGAAACCTGCTTATAAGTGGGATTTTTTACGTGACCGCCGGTGTAACCTGATATGACTTCGATTACACCTTCGACCTTTTCAAAATCTGATTCCGTGCACCAGAAACAACCGCCGGCAAAAACGGCGGATGCGTTTTTCTCTGTGTTATTTTTCATGTGCTTCTCCATTTTATCCATGCTATTAACCTGCTGATAGCCGAGAAAGATTATTGTAAAAACGATGAATACGATATGTAATGATCTCATGTTACACCTCCGTTGTTTAAAACTGCCTTTAACATAATACTGGTTTGGACAAACGTCCAGCGGCCGAATGTCTCTGGGTCGGCCGGTTCCTTTGCTGGCAAGAACATAAGCATTCATGGTGAAGGTTGAATAAAGAAAGTGTAAAGATTGTTTAAAGATTCGAATTTGGGGTGTAAAATACGCTTTTGAACCCATTGACAATTTGTTTTGGCTTATTCTTGATTCCCTGGTATAAAAATTTGATGTTACTTGGATAGGTCTTATTCAAGTGAATTTCAATAAAGGATTGCCCATCGCCATATATTTTCAAAAAAGGAGAACCTAATGGCATTAATGACCCCCGAGCAGTTTGAAGAGAGTTTAAAAAAAATGAAACCCAGGGTGTACATGAACGGAAAAAGGATAGACAATGTCCTTGAGAACCCCAACACTCGAACCGTTGTAGAGTCCAACAAAGCCAGTTATGGTTGGGCCCTGGATCCAAAATATAAGGATGTCATGTCCTGCTATTCACCGCTGATTGACGGTATGGTCAATCGCTACACCCATGTGAGCGCCAGTATAGAGGATCTCGTTAGAAAAGCCGAAGCAGGAACATTTACGGCGGAAAGGCTGGGAACTTGTATCTACCGCTGTGTGGGGTATGATGCATTCCATGCCCTTGCTGCAACCACATGGGAGATGGATCAGGATCTGGGTACGGAGTATCATCCGCGTTTTATGGAATTTCTCAAAATGGTTCAGGAAAAAGACCTTTCCGTTGCCGGCGCTTTGACTGAACCCAGGGGCAGGCGGGACAAGAAAACTTTGGATTGGGCGGACCCTTATCTTTCACTGAAAGTGGTGGAAAAAAACGATAAAGGTATCGTTGTCCGGGGTGCCAAAATCAACATCAGTGGTGCCTTTGCAAGCCATGAACTGGTTGTGATGCCGCAATCATCCCACAGGAAGGGAGAGGAAGACTATGCAGTGGCTTTTGCGACGCCCACGGACGCGGAAGGGATAACGTACGTCTGTCAGTTTTCTCCATACTCCGCTGAAAGGGAAATGGCGGATGATCTATATGAATTGGGAAATCCCGTATTTGGTCAACGGGAGACTTCCATGGTCATCTTTGATAATGTTTTTGTGCCATGGGAACGGGTCTTTCATTGCGGTGAAGTCCAATATTCCGGTAAAATCGTTACACGGTTTGCAAAGACCCATCGTATGACCTGCGGCGGAACCTGTAAAGTCGGGTTCATGAACCAGATCATCGGAGCCTCCAAGCTCATTCAGGAATACAAAGGGCTCGACAAAGTTCCACATATCAACGAACAAATAACAGAAATGGTGGTACTCAGGGAAACGGGCCGTGCATGTGGTCTGGCCGCTGCTCAAAAAGGAACCGAGGACCCGCCAGGATCCGGAGTTTATTTGCCGGATGAGGTGATGGGTAATGTCGCCAAGCTCAATATTTGCAATGCCTTCTGGCGGGCCATGGCTCTGGCAGGGGATATCGGCGGAGGGCTTGTAGTAACCATTCCATCCTTAAAAGAGTTAAAGAATCCCGATGTGAAAGATTATGTGGAAGAATTTTACAGCTTTGGTTCGGAAGAACCCACGGAGAACATTCTGAAAGTTCACAAGCTCCTTCAGCACTGGGCAGCAGGGCTTCACGGTGTCGGTACCTGGCATGGGGCAGGACCTGTAATGGCCCAGAAAATCATGCTCCAGAGAGCTGTCAACTTTGAACACGAAAAACAACTGGTTAAAGAAACTTTAAAGCTCAAAGAAAAGAAAGCATGATCAGATTTTCATCCATTTGCTGCTTAAAAAAAACAGATAAATTCAGACGGCTCAAATATAGATAGGTCATCCCGCCGGCATGATCCAGAAAGGGATCTCCGATGGTCTGCCTGTGGAAATCCGGGGATATTGGTTTTCGAGATCTTTAATTCGGCTTTTCAGATAGTCTGATTGGGCCATCAGCTCAGGATTTTTGGGGTCCGACCGAAGATCCGCGAATGCTTTACTTTCTGTGGATGGATATTATGTTATAAATAAAAATATCGGAGATAAAAGGCTATGGAAAAGAATTCGCATCATCTGATCCGCTGCTCTAATTGTGGCGCAAAAAACAGAATACTTCATGAAAAGATTTCGGGCGTTCCAAAATGTGGAAAATGCGGAGCTGAGCTGAAAATGGATCAGGCCGAAGGAGGTGGCGGTGAATCCTATCTTTTTCGGTGCACAAAGTGCAGGACCCGGAACAGAATTCCCTTTTGGAAAATAAATGCAGGAGCAAAATGTGGAAAATGCGGGACAGTCCTTGACACAGAAGAGCTTTTTGTAGCACAGCCTTTGATGATATCGGAAACAAATTTTGATCAACAGGTGCTTGGCTCACCTTTACCGGTACTCCTTTATGCTTGGGCGCCCTGGTGTCCCACATGCCGTGCGGCAATGCCGGTGATCGATGATTTCGCAAAAGATGCCAAAGGAAAAATCAGGGTCGGCAAAGTGAACGTGGATTCTAGTCCGGCGATCTCTTCAAAATACAATATTTTGAGTGTCCCTCAGATTTTAATATTTGATAACGGCCGTTTGCAAGAAACCATGCCGGGGGCTTTGCAAAAACACGAGATTATGATGAAAATGGCCCGATACACCTGATTGGTGTTCTATCAGAAAAAGAGAGTCAACGAAATGACACTTGAAGATTTAAAATATTTTTGGGGCAATCACATCAAGATCCAGATCGATGACAAAGATCTTGACTATGTAAAAGCAAAGGAAATTGCCAAAGACAAGGCAACTGAATTGGCTCAAGATCCCATGCTTCTGTCATGGTACAGCGGGAAGACAGGAGACTATTTCCCGAAACTCGAGTGCGGTACCTGGGATAAGCCGGTGTGGATTATATTTGCAGAATCCAGGGGTGCGGATATTGCCGTCAATATTAATGATGGTGAGTATATATTTCTCTATCTCTCCCTATAACCTTTATTAATCTCCGATTAAAAGCCTGGTCTTCCAGGCTAACATTCTTTACTTATGAACAAAAAACAAAAAATACTAACTAAAAAGGAGTAATAAATGGACCTGCCGGAATATGTTACAATAGAAGAAGTGAAGAGGGTGTGTCAAGAACTCAAGATCAGCGACTGGACGGAACATGAAAATTCAAAGATATCTTCTGATGAAGCAAGAACGATTTTATCGGAGGTTAATGTTGAAGATATGGATGTCGATCTCGATGAATTTCGACGGGGTCTCGAAGTAGAGCTTGAACACGGGCTGCGGTTTAAAGATGCCAATGTAACCAACAACCATCCCATTTTAACCGGCAAAATAGTGCTCGCTCATCTTAAAGAATCTTCGTACTACTACAAACTGCTTGAGGTTGCTGAATTAGAAGGTGATTTGATGGAGGCAATTATGGATGATCAGGTCCCGGAATTAAAAAGCCTGTACATGAGACTTGCCAATGCGAGAATGATACTCAGACAGGCAGAAATTGAACGGTTGGATTGATCATGAGTATCCGGTTTTAAGGCCGAAATTATCCAGGCCAGAGACTACTTTAGAACCTTCACCGGGAAAGCGTCGCTATGATAGAGATTATCGATCTTACGAAAGATCTGGTTCAATTCAAAACCATGCATTCAAAGCCGGATGAGATCCATCGATGTGCAGCATTTATTGAACAATATTTAAACACTTGGGATGTCACATACAGACGTCTGGATTATCATAATGCACCCGCCATTCTGGTACTTCCTCAACATGGTATTGCCCCTTTACTTTTGATGAGTCATATCGACGTCGTGGACGCTTCCGATAAGCTGTTCAGGCCGGTGATGCAGGATGGAAAACTTTACGGGCGGGGATGTTTTGATGACAAATATGCGGTGGCACTGTCTTTGGTTCTGTTAAAAAACAATCTGCAGCAGCTTCGAAAGCAGGGCAGGGGGCAAAAGGAATTACCCTTTGGGATGTTGATTACCAGCGACGAAGAAATCGGGGGCTTCAATGGTGCCAAAAAGACCCTCGTTGACATTCAAACAGACTTTTGTATTGTACTTGACGGAGGTAATATTGAAAAAATTGTCGTCAAAGAAAAAGGTGTTGCCAGGGTTAAGCTTATGTGCCGAGTAAAAGTGAATTCCGGCAGTAAACCTTGGCAGGGGAAAAACGCCGTCGAAAAATTGATGGGTGACATTAATACGTGGGAAACTTATTTTGTGAAATCAGCCCCCGAAAATCCGCACAGGGCAGTTGTTCGTAACCCTATTCGTTCGGAAATATCGCGTCATGGCATTCCGGAATTTGCCGAGACGTGTTTAGAAATTCGGTATACGGAATCCGACGATCTTGAGAGGATGTTAAACGACATGCAAAAAGAATTGCATAGCGATATTATTGTGGAGAACGTCGAACCCCTCTTTTCCGGCGGTGAATCAGAACACCTGAAGTTATTGCTTGAGATTTCGAAAAAGACACGGATCGGGTTTGAAGACGGCGCCAACGATTCACGTTTTCTTTCACAGTTCGGGATAAAAGGAATTGTCTGGGGCGCTGACGGTAACCAAAGCCAGCATACGCCGAACGAACATGTCAACATAGAAAGTGTTTATGAACTTTATGCACTTCTCGATGTGTTTATAAAACGATGTCAATCGCTGGCAAGGATCTGTTGAAATACGACCCGATAAAGATGCAGGAGCCTTTGATATGGTGAATAAAAAGAAAATAAAACTGATTTCCTGGAATGTTAACGGCATTCGAGCTGCCATTAAAAAGGATTTTTTCAAATCATATAAACAGATGGATGCCGATATATTTGCTATTCAGGAAACAAAGATTCAGGATGCACAACTCACGGATGAAATGAAAAATATTTCAGGTTATGAAGCATTCTGGTCACAGGCCACTGTAAAAAAAGGATACAGTGGTGTTTGCACCTATACACGGATAAAGCCCAAAAGCATTAATTGCAGTATCGGTATACCGGAATTCGACAATGAAGGTCGTATTGTCGAGATGGTTTTTGATGATTTCATATTTTTTAACGTGTATTTTCCCAATGGTCAAATGAGTGAAGAACGGCTGAAGTACAAACTCGATTTTTATGAAGGTTTTTTCGATTATGCCGATGCCTATAAAACGCAGGGCCGAAGCCTCATCATATCCGGAGATTACAACACGGCCCATAATGAAATCGACTTGAAAAACCCGAAAGCCAATGAAAAAACGTCCGGTTTTTTGCGGATCGAGCGCGACTGGCTCGATCGGATTGTTGAAAACGGCTATGTGGACACTTTTAGATATTTTTATCCGGATACCGTAAAATATTCGTGGTGGACGTATCGATTTAAGGCAAGGGAGCGAAACATCGGGTGGCGCATCGATTATTTTTTTGTTACCGAAGATATTATCGATAAGGGATGGATCAAAGAAGCGTTTATCGACAATGATATTTTTGGATCGGACCATTGTCCCATTGGCCTGGTTATGGAAATTTGAACCGCACATATTAAAGATTGAGACTTGTATCTCAATTGAGGTTGTAATGAAATGTAAAAGAAATATGTATTCTGAAGAAGAAAAGAAATGCCTCTCTTGTGGCGCAGGTCAGAAGAATCTCTGCCTTCTGAACCCTAAAGGGGAAGAAAAGGGAGGGGTGGTCAATTTTTCTTTTCGCTGTGAAAAATGCAGGGCATATTTTAAAGAGTACTGGATCAATGGAAAACCCATAATGACAGGCGGAGCCTGAAGCGGGCCTCAGCTGGGTTCAGTTGAACCGTTCAGATAGAAAAACGACATAAATTCTTTGACATCATTTATTTATGCATTAAATTGAAGTTAAAGCTTCTCGGGTGAACGTGCATCTTATCCGTCGGTTAGCCGCAATTAAATTAAAAATTTAAGTGCACCGATATAACAACGGCACTTGGGGAAGCTAAAAGATAAAAAGGTCTGATGACTTCTGAGTCCATCAGGCTTATTCAGGCAGATCCGGTTCGGATCTGCCTTTTAGTTTTTGAGCATTTGGAGAGTTTTTTAAAAAATAAGAAAATGGAGTTGATGATCTTTATAAAATTTTGTAGAAAGAAGACAAACAATGGGAGAATCTAATGGAGCCGATCTACGTTGCCGCAATTATCAGCTTTGTTATTGGCCTTTTCGGTTATATTGTCATTCGTTTTTGGATATTGCCTATTGGACGGTATATTCGAGTTAAAAGCCAATTTGATTCCGACTTGAGAGCTTTACTGGACATGTTGCAAGCCAAACAGTCACGGAATACAGAAAACTCACAAATACAGGATCGGCAGGTATCCTTGCGCCGTCACTCCTCAGACTTGGTTTCCATCTACCAGAACGAGCTACCCTACTGGTACCGGCTCTACCTTGAAAGTAAGAAAGAACAACCTTTAGAGGCCGCCGAATCTTCAATGCGTCTTTCCAATACACGTAAATTGGACCATGCATTCCGACAGGCAGATGAAATCAAAGGCTTTTTACGTTTAAAATGAAACCCAAAAAGAAAAAGACATCGAACTTACAGATTTTTGTAAAATGGGTCGTTTTGATACTTCTGGCCCTGGTGCTCGTGGCGTATATTTTCCGGCAGCTATCTTGGACTTGAGTGTTTAAATGATGTATAGGAGAGAGATATGATTGAAGCGAGCCTATATGCTGCAACAAAGCCGAAAAGAGAGGTAGACATCATGACCAAAGTAATGATTCATCCTGCCAGTTATGAAAATGTCCGTCATGCCGTGGACAGGGCCTTTGAACACTTTCCATTGAAATTGAAGGGTAAACGCCTCTTAATTAAACCCAATGTTCTCCGTGCTTCCCAATGGAATGAGGGCATCGTTACACACCCTGCTGTACTGAAAGCTGTGGTGAAAAAAGTAGAAACAATGGACCCTGCAGCCATCGTTGTGGGAGACAATCCCGGACTGTTCAACTATGGAGCAAACGAGGAGAGCTTTGAAAAAACAGGCTTGATGGACGCGGCCTGCGGTCATTACGAGAATATCGGGAATGATTCTGTGAAGGTCGATTTCAATCCCGATTTTTTACCTGCGGTTAGTCTCTCCCAGGCTGTAGTGGACGCCGATATTATCATTAGTTTGCCGAAATTCAAAACCCACGGACTAACGGTCATCACCGGTGCCATCAAAAACAGTTACGGTTTTTTGCCTGGTGCCCAAAAAGCCAAGTTGCACAAGGTAGCTGGGAGCCCACAGCGTTTCCATGAAATGCTTGTGGATGTGTTTAAGCTCCGTGTGCCCGACCTGTTCCTTGTGGATGCCGTGGTTGGCATGGAAGGCAACGGCCCGGCATCACCGGATCTAAGGGATATCGGTCTGATTCTGGCCTCTGACAACGGCGTAGCACTGGATGCGGTTATTGCCACCATGATGGGATGTGACCCCGGCCTGTTGCGATTCCTTCAGAAGGCAAGGGAAGCGGGGTTAGGTGACTATGATCTCAAAAAAATTAAAATAATTGGGGAATTAAAGCCGCTGCCTGATTTCAAAATACCGCCCCTCGGCGGCGAAGCGATTATGCACAATGAGACCATACAGGGAATGCTCCTTGATCGAACCCTCTTGCGACCCCAGGTTGATCCGGAGTTGTGCACTGCTTGTGGTACATGTATTGATCAGTGTCCGGTGTCGGCCCTTTTCATGAATGAGGATATCCCCAAAGTGGATGCTGACACGTGCATTTCCTGTTTTTGCTGTCAGGAAATGTGTCCTGAAAAAGCCATTGCTTTGAAATAAAGACAACAGGCAAGAAGCTATAGATGTATCGGTACAAGACATTCTAAATCGATCACATCTCTCAATGGAGAAAACATTTGTCTTTTAGTAATCTTGCAAATCGTCGTTGAAACGGTCTAAACTTTTTCAAAAAATGGGTACATTCATCACAAAAATTATGACCTCTACCGTCGATAATTGCTCGAACATACCCCAAGTATCCAAATTTGTTGAATTCTCCTCTGCTCATGGGGCACAAAGATCCGTCAGGAGCCAGCTTGTAGGATGCATGGTCGGTTAACCCGAAATTATGGCCCACTTCATGTAAAGACACTTTTATTGTTCTTTCGACATATAAATCATAATCTGCCTCCGTCGCGACGTTCAACGGACTGAGTCGTTTGGTAGAAACGACGGCAACATGATTCATGTCGTTTTTACCGCCAAAAATGGTATTGTAAAACTCATCTTCATCTTTCGTCGTCAAATCCGCATCGGTAATTCCCAAAACATGTCCGCCAATCTCTTCATGAAGTATCATTGTTAACAAAAGCGCATCGATAGTATCAACAGCGGGCGCTTCGTGATGGAATATCTTGAATTCCTCTATCATTCCCCGAAAGGATTCCAGAATATTTTCCCCGATCTCTTTGAGGCTGCTGTACGTCATACACTCACCGATGCGCACAATGTTTATTTTAGATATATTCTCAAGCATGTTGCTAACTCCAAAAAGCTGATCCAAAGTGTCTGTATTCGATGTATATCATGCAATTTATTTGCAGGTTTATTTTATCATACA